>JAAESD010000356.1 GCA_024229695.1 bacterium | reverse complement strand
TTTGCCAATGGTGAAATACCAGACTTGAACTGTGCAGACCCAGTATTGGATTTGATTGGCTGGTACTGTGGCAATGCTGAAAACTTAACTCACCAGATAGCAACCAAATCAGAAAACAGCTGGAACCTGTTTGATATGCACGGCAATGTCTCAGAGTGGTGTTGGGACTACTATGAATACGGCTACTATACAAACAGCCCTGAAGATGACCCAACTGGTCCAGAAACAGGAACAGCAAGAGTAATTAGAGGTGGTAGCTACAGTGATGTGGCCCGGATGAGTAGGTCTGCATCCAGAAACTCAGCACTTCCTGAAACTGTTAGCCCAGCAACCGGTTTAAGAGTTTGCAGGTGGGCAGAAGATGGCCCAGCAGGAACTGCTTATATCCAAATTGATGCTGAACCTGACGAACTGAACGCTCCTTGGATAGTAACTGCTCCTAACGGCGAAGAAATTCCAGGCAATGGTGACCAAACTCTTACTGTTAGTTTGATGGGGGAATACACAATCAGTTGGTTAGATGTTGAAGAGTGGAATACCCCATCATCAGAGAGCCAGATATTGATTTATGGAGAATCAATAACCTTCTTAGGTGAATATACCCAAGGCATTTTCAATTATATTGGTATTTATACTGATCTTGAAAATGAAATTAACCATATAACCACAACTGCTCCTTTTGAGGCTGTTGAATTGTACGTTTTGCTAGTTAACCCTACTTACACTGGTGCTTCAGGATTTGAATTCCAGATTAGAACTGAAGGCGCAATAACTGCTCCATCTTGGACCCTGGAAGGTATTCAGCCTTTGAATGTTTTCGCTGCTCCTGTATTTGCAGTTCATCTTGGAGAAGGTAGCTTGGCTATTTATCCTAATGAATTTGACGCTTGCCATCTTCTTACTTACAATGCTTATGTTTTGGCTGCTGTTGATCCTGTTAGCTTTTACATTGAGCCAATTCAGCAAAGTTCTTGGACTCCACCAAATATTGGCTATTCAGATGCACTTAATGCAGGTAACTTGCAAACATGTGTTCCAAGCAGTGGAGCATTTGATATTAGTGTTTTTTCGATTAATGGTGGGAAAAAGCACAGAGTACAATAAATCTCATCACCTTCTTAACTCACCGCAGGTCGCCTATAATGGGCGGCCTGCTTTTTGACAGAAAAACCATCAAAATAACCTGCATATTTCACGCATTT
>JAAESD010000355.1 GCA_024229695.1 bacterium | reverse complement strand
TGATATGTTTGTCATCAGGCACAAGCAAAATGGCCCGCCTCATCATGTTGCTGAAAATATAGAAGGGGTCTCCATAATTAATGCCGGTGATGGCATCAATGCGCATCCTACTCAAGCACTACTTGATGTCCTCACAATTCGACAACATAAGAAAACGTTTCACAACTTATCTGTTGCCATAGTTGGCGATATTAGGCACTCCCGTGTTGCGCGATCTGGAATACAAGCTATGAAAACTTTGGGCACAACGGATATTCGTTTAATTGCGCCAGAAACACTTCACTACAAAGAAGAAACTCCTGGGTTAGAGCGTTTTGAAAATCTGGATCAAGGCATTGAAGGGGCTGATGTTATTATCTCTTTAAGGCTTCAAAAAGAGAGAATGATTGCTGCAGATATCCCTGATGAGCAAACCTATTTTGATGGGTTTGGTCTCACAAATGATAAATTGAAGCTTGCCAAGCCAGATGCAATCGTCATGCATCCTGGCCCTGTTAATAGAGGGATAGAGCTTAGCTCTGAAGTGGCTGATGGCTCTCAATCAGTTATACTTCAACAGGTCACCAATGG
>JAAESD010000354.1 GCA_024229695.1 bacterium | reverse complement strand
CTTGATCAAGTAGGTGCGAAATCTGATCAACGCTGGGCTGATTGTCCTGCTGCTTTGGAACGACGCTTGTTGGAGGCTTTGGTGGCAAGTCGTTATGTCATTCGTGGTCGTGGCCCTTTTGGCGAAGAATTTGTAACTGCAGGCGGTGTTGCGCTAGGAGAGGTCAATCTCGCCACAATGGAGAGCCGGGTTTGTTCAGGTTTGCATCTGGTTGGTGAACTCCTTGATGTGGATGGATTAACCGGAGGATTTAATTTTCAGCATTGTTGGACGAGTGGCTGGTTGGCTGGCCATGCTATTGCAAAGTCTTTGAATAGTTCTAAGCGATTTTGTCAAAAACAGTGAACATCGGTAAATACATTGCCAGCAGAATTGAGGCTACAATACCTCCTACAATAACAATCATTGCCGGCTCTAGCATTGATGTCAGTGCTTTGACTGTTGTTGATACTTCGTCTTCGTAAAAGTCAGCAACTTTGCTAAGCATTTTATCCATCTCGCCGGTCTCTTCGCCAATTGAAAGCATGCTTAAAGCCATT
>JAAESD010000353.1 GCA_024229695.1 bacterium | reverse complement strand
GCCTGTTGCAGCAAACTGACCGGTCTCATAACCATGGTTATCGCATTTTGGACAAACCCAGATTTTGTGTTCCATTTTAACTCCTTAAATAAAAAAACAGGCCCGAAGCGATACGCCCCTGGCCTGTTTTTGTTTCTTAACTGTGACTTATTTTTCGTCGCCAGTTGCTTTGCTATGCATTTTGACTTCAACATTGTCGTCGTCACTCAGGCCAGCATAGTACTCACGTAAAATTGAGAGAATCTCTGGACGAGAGAATTCAGAAGGAACCTCTTCCCCTTCACTCAGAGCTTTACGTAATGCTGTTCCACTGACAAACAGTCTGTCCTGTTGCTCGTGTGGGCAGGTGCGCATACTGATCATACCGCCACATTTATAGCACCAGAAAGTCCAATCAATAGGCATCATTTGGATTTCCATAGCATTTTCAGGAATCTCATTCCAGATTTCCTGAGCATCAAATGGACCGTAGTAATCGCCAACACCAGCGTGGTCACGACCAATGATCATATGAGTGCAACCAAAGTTCTGGCGGAATACACCATGCAGCAGACCTTCACGAGGGCCGGCATAACGCATATCAAGTGGATATCCACCTTGAAGAACTGTACCTGGTTTGAAGTAGTTTTCTACAAGTGCGTCAATGCAGTTAACGCGAACATCGGCAGGAATATCGCCAGCTTTTAGTCCACCAATCAATTGGTGAATGTAAAGTCCGTCAAGAGTTTCCAGGGCGATTTTTCCCAGGTACTCATGGCTTCTGTGCATTGGGTTACGTAATTGCAGGGCAGCAATTGTTTTCCAGCCAGAGTCAGCAAAGAATGCACGACTCTCTGTTGGACGTTGGTAGATTCCGTCAAACTCAGTTGGGAAAACACCTTCGCTCAGTACTTTTACCGGACCAGCAAGGTTAACTGCTTTTTGATCCATTACCATTTTTACGCCCGGGTGAGCGTCATCTGTGGTTTTGAATACATTTTCGCACTCAAAGTCACGGTCGATGGTGTATTTCTCTTCAACTTTCATTGTTGCCATCAAGTCGCCATTTTCAGCGATCAATGCAATTTCGTCGCCATCGTTCAATGAGTCAGCAGTTTCCTGATCAACACTCATTGTAATTGGGATTGGCCAGAAGATACCGTTTGCCAATTTCATGTCAGCGCAAACGCCTTGCCAATCTGCTTTGCCCATAAAGCCAGTAAGTGGTGTAAATCCACCAATACCAAGCATAATCAAGTCACCGGTTTCGCGACTTGTTATAGATACCTGAGGCATCTCTGCTGCTCTGGCTTGTTCTGCTGTCAGTGCGTCACCCTCAAGAAGGAGTGCCATTAACTCATCGCTACCGTGTGGGCGAATTAAGTTGCTCATATCACAAATTTCCTTTCAATCTCTGAAAAAGTTCAGATGGATTTAGTTCCGGAAATGTATGCGGTCATTTGCCGGTTGTCAGGTGATTTTTACTGTTTTGTGTCGATTGGCTAACGTTTCAGCAAGGTAAACATTTCCTTTTTGTAAGCCTCAACGCCTGGCTGATCAAACGGATTAACTCCCAAAGTCACGCCGCTGATTGCGCACGCCAATTCAAAGAAGAAAATCAAGCCACCAACTGACCCTGGGGTCAATTCGTCGACAGATAGTTCAATTGTTGGCACTCCGCCATCGTGGTGAGCTTTGCGAGTTCCGGCATACGCCTTCTGATTGATGTCATCCAGCGTTCTTCCGCTTAAATATTCAAGGCCATCCGGGTCAGTCTCATCTGATGGAACTGCCAGAAAACCAGTATGTTCGATATGTAGAAATGTTTCAAACAGGTTGCGCTTGCCGTCCTGGATGTATTGCCCCAGGGAATGCAGGTCGGTTGTAAATCCAGCCGATGCAGGGAAAATACCCTTGCCCTGCTTGCCTTCACTCTCACCATAAAGCTGCTTCCACCACTCTTGCACTCCACGCAGGTCGCCATGGAAGGTTGAAAGAATTTCGGTTGTAAATCCTGAATCATAGAGTGCGTTGCGAATAGCTGCATAACAGATTGCTGGATTGTCCCTGTTCGGCTCCTGGCACATGCTGCGCATTGAATCTGCGCCTCTGAGGATTTTTTCTATATCGATACCGGCAACCGCCAGAGGCAAAAGTCCAACCGGACTGAGAACAGAAAATCTGCCTCCTACATTTTGCGGAATTGAAAACGTATGCCAGTTATTTGCGTCAGCTCTTTTTCTTAAAGCGCCCGATTCCTGGTCAGTGATTGCGACAACTCTTTGGCCTGCTTCGTCTCCATATCGATTTTGAAGCTCTGCCCACAATAATCTGAAAGCAATAGCCGGCTCAAGAGTGGTGCCGCTTTTTGAAATCATGATAACTGTAAAATCTTTATCTTTGATTTTATCCAAAAGTCTGATTGTTCCGGCTGCACATAGATTTGTACCGGCAAATAGCATTTCCGGGCCTGTAGTATCATCGGCTAATGCTTGCAGTACCGCTTCTGCCCCAAGATATGAACCACCGATGCCAACTGTGACACAGATCTCTCCCATCTCGCGAAGCCTCTTTGCTGTTGCATCGATTTCCAGATCGGTTTTTGATGGTAAATCCAACCAGCCAAGAAAATCATTTCCATCACAAGTTTTATTAAAAACGGATTCAGCTGATGCTATTGATTTATTAACATACTTTTCATAATGGTCATCCGGCAAAAACTCTTGTGCTTTATCAACATCCAGGTTGTATCCACTCACTATATTCTCCCTTTTCAGGACTTTCTTAGTGCGCTTTTGCGCATTTTGTAGTACACTCCACTATCTCGTTTTGAAATCGTAACCACAAAAACTCAAGGTACAAGAAATAAATGCGGTCTCGTCTGAAACTCGCCTTAACAGCCGTCATGCTTCTGTCTACACAGTTGTGTGCTGATCTTTATGCCTCAGACAGGCCGCTACCAGAATCGTGGATAATTGAAGGCAAAGCCGCTTCCGCACAATCTGCCCCTATTCAAACCGACCGCGATATTTACGACAACTACGATGTGCTGCACTACGGCCTGGATCTGCATGTTGATGAAGTAACTGAATTCCTTATAGGAGTCACCTTTGTCACTCTTACTACAACAGAGCCGTTGGTGCAGGAAATTATTTTTGATTTACGAAATACAATGTCAATTGATGACATTGGTCTGCTTGCTGGTGATGTTTATGAATCGCTACTCTACACGCACGCCGATGATCAAATCACTGTTGAACTTGCCGCCCCTGCTATTCCTGATCAAGAACTGACCATCGTAATAATGTATCGTGGACACCCTGAACCTGAGGGCCTTTACGGATTTCAATTCAATCGCCGTGATGACGGGCTACCGGTAATTGCATCCTTGAGTGAACCGTGGAGTGCAAAATCGTGGTGGCCGTGTAAAGATATTGTATCGGACAAAGCAACTGTCAGTATGAATCTTTACACCGACAGATCTTTAGTTGGTGTATCAAATGGCAAGATGCTTGATGCAGCTCCAGAGAGAAGCATCGTGGCCGACAGGCTTGTTTCCCGCCATCTTGACCTGGATTCCAGGAGTACTATCTGCTGGTCATGGGAAAGTTATCGACCTCTGTCAACCTATCATGTTTCTGTTGCAATTTCTGATTATGAAATAATGAATGACTTTCATGTCTGTGAGTCTGAAACTCTACAGATCAGCCATTACATTTATCCAGAACTTATTGAAAATGCTGAAGAAGATTTTTCTGTGCTTTCTCCAATGCTTGAGTTTTGCACCGACTTCTTTGGTCCATATCCATTCCCCGGTGAAAAATATGGCATGGCTATTTTTGATTGGGATGGAGCGATGGAGCACCCAACTGCCACAACCTATAGCTCGATCTTTTTAACTGGCGATCATTATTTTGATACCATTGTCATGCATGAGCTGGCTCACCAATGGTTCGGCAATAAAATCACACCTGAAGACTGGACTCACATTTGGCTGAATGAAGGTTTTGCAACTTATGCTGAAGCGCTATGGGCTGAGCATGTGAATGGCCCCAACGGGCTGCAGGTCTTTATGAGCCAACACGACAACACTACCTGGTGGAATTCCCCTCTGGTGCGCGAGCCTGATAATGAAAACCCCTGGTACTACTTCGCAAGTATGGTCTACAACAAGGGCGCCTGGGTTTTGCATATGCTACGTAAGCACCTTGGCGATGAGATATTTGTTGAGTGTCTTTTGTCTTATATAAACGATGAAACCCTGCAATATTCTAATGCAAATTCAAGCGATTTCACTGCAATCTGTTCTGATGTTTCCGGGCAGGATTTATCGTGGTTTTTTGATCAGTGGCTGCTCAGAAGCACAAACCCTCTACTGAGTGTGGATTGGGGCAACAACAATAACGGAACCATTACTGTCTCACTACAACAGCTGCAACCAGCTGATCCTATATATGGCGATGACCCATACCAGTTGCCTGTCGATATTTTACTGAAGAGCAGTTACGGCGATACGCTGATTACATTATGGAGTGATGAGCTTTACCAAACTTTTAGAGTTCCTGTGAGCCACTCGATTTCAGATATTGAAATTGATCCTGACCGTTGGCTTCTACATGATCTTGAATCTATTACGGGAGTTGGCGACACTGGTACAGTTATTCAGCTTTATCCGTCTGCACCAAATCCGATGTCAGCAGCTGGTTATATTCGCTGGGCGTCGACAGTACCAACAAGCGACACTGTAACAATATATGACTCCAGAGGCCGACAGGTTTTAAAACAACAATTTGCAACTCAACCTGCCGGACAAAGGTCGATGGTCTGGGACGGTTGCGATGAAAACGGCAGTCGATGTTCTGCTGGTACTTACCTCTATAAAGTAAGTTGTTTTGAAAGCCTTTCAGACGACTCACCCAATACTCACCACAATACAGGAAAAATTGTTCTGGCAAGGTGACTCAGGTTCGTGCAATTTGTAGTTGAACCCAAACTTTGAGCAGGAATGAACTATGTCAATAACAACTCCAATTATTGCCGTCCACTATGCTGAAATTGCATTGAAGGGTAAAAACCGTTCAATGTTTCTGCGTAAGCTGAAAAATAATATGGACCATGCGCTTATTGGGCTGCCAGTTGAAAAAATAAACCACATTGAGAGTAGAATTCTTGTCACTCTGCACCCGGAAGCAGATGTCGATGAGGCGGTAACTCGCCTGAAAAGGGTTTTCGGCATTCAGTGGCTTTCCGCTGCAACACCAATAGACTGCGATGATGTTGGCGATGACCTTTCAGGTCTGGTTAAGCTGGCAATCGATATTGTAAAAAAAGATATCGGTGATGCTAAAACTTTCCGCGTTACAGCCAAACGCAGTGACAAGAATTTCCATAAGACATCTCTTGAAATTGAACAACATGTTGGCGGCGAAATCCACGAAGTTATTCAGGTTCCTGCCAAAATGAAAGACCCGGACTACACTTTGAACATCCTGGTTCTGAAGGAAAAGGTTCTTCTGTTCAGCAATAAAATTCGATGCTTTGGCGGACTGCCTGTTGGTTCAAGCGGCAAGCTGATGTCGCTGCTTTCCGGCGGAATCGATTCTCCTGTTGCATCATGGATGATGATGAAACGTGGTTGCACCTGCGAGTTTGTTCACTTCCATACCGGAAGATCGATTGCAGAATCCAGTGTGGAAAAAATTGAAAAAATAACAATGGTGTTGGCTCAATATTCTCCCCGTCCTTTACGAGTGAGAATGGTTCCGGTCTACCCTTATGAAGTAAGAGCGATTGGAAATGTTGAAGACAAATATGACATGCTGTTGTTCCGCAGATTTATTTTCAAGACTGCTTCCCGGCTTGCCTGGCGACGTAACTGCCATGCCCTTGTCTCCGGTGACAGTGTTGGACAAGTTGCAAGTCAGACTTTGCCAAATCTCAAGGCAATTGCTCCTGACATTCAGTTACCAGTCTTACGACCACTGATTGGAATGGATAAACTTGATATAACAGACTTGTCGAGAAAAACAGGGCTGTTTGAAACATCGATACTGCCGTATCGTGACTGTTGTTCCATACGTTCACCGAGACCGGAGCTTAATGCAAGACCAGAAGATCTTATGAAGTTCTCTGACAAAATTGAGCTTGAAGATGCGGTAACTGAGGCAATCAAAACCAGCGTAGTGCTGAAAATCGGACCAAAAGGAAGGATCACAGAATGAGGGTGCTGATAATATTAGTGGCTTTAAGCAGTTATGTTTTTGCGGGCAACGGTTGGGAGAAAACCGATGTACATCCGGTTGTTCCTCTGACTCATCCAACCATTGAGCAGAAGCTCGAGCAGACTGATATTTCCGATGGCTACAGCTTTGTTGCTTTTGGCGACCAGAGAGCCCAGGCAGATGGCAGCTGGCAGGCAATGATTAGTGAAATTGCCGAGCTTAACAAAGAAGCTGATTACCTGTTTATGTTGGATTCGGGAGACATCAACGACCAGGGAAGATATTCAGATCAATTTCACAGGTTACATGAAATACTGGCACCGCTGAATGACTTACCATATCTGGTTGGAGTTGGTAATCACGAAATCAGTTACAATCAGCATCCAATAGCCAGAGAAAATTGTGCCCAGTTTTTGTCTTATCTTGACCCATCGGTGTCTGCTGAAAAACTGTATTATAAAAAAGTAATCGGCGATGTACGCTATCTGTTTTTGGATGGCACTGATCTGGTTGTTGGCGACAACTGCGAGCTGGAATACCCCGACGGCCCGGTAGCCGGAAGTCGCGCAGAAAAACAACTTGAATGGCTGGTCAATGAGTTGGCCGACGACAGTTATGAGATTACTTTTGTTATAGAACATTTCCCTTTCCTGCAAACATCAAGTATTCACCGTGATGAGGCTCGAACTCTTTGGGACTATAAATACAACGGCGTAACCTTCCCGGATATTCTACTCAATGCTGGTGTTGACGTTTTTATGACGGGCCACACTCACACTTTTGAAATCCTGGAACTAATCCGTAACGGTG
>JAAESD010000352.1 GCA_024229695.1 bacterium | reverse complement strand
GTACCAATTATGGTTCGTTACAAAGACATGGCTTATCCAAAACTTAATGCTGTTGCATTTTGGATGATTCCACCAGCAGGTGCACTCATCTGGTTAGGCTTTGCAGACTTTACTTGGTATGCATATCCGACTTATTCTGTAATTAGTGCACCAGGTCCTGCAGCAGACATGTGGATATTTGGATTAAAGATTCTTGGTGTATCGTCAATTCTTGGTGCAATCAATTTTGTTGTAACAATTATGAAATGTAAACATCCTGATCTGCCGTTAAGTAAAATGCCACTATTAGCATGGTCATACCTTACATCATCATTAATTATTCTAGTTGCAGTTCCAACATTTGCTGCAGCGCTGTTAATGTTATTGACAGACAGATTAGGTGCATCCGGATTCTTTAATCCTGCAATGGGAGGAGATCCAATTGCTTACCAACATTTGTTCTGGTTCACATTCCATCCTGAAGTATACATCTTAGTTATACCTGCAATTGGTTTCATGTATGAAATATTCCCACGTTTTTCACGTAAGCCAATTTTCAGTCATGGTTCTGGAGTTACTGCATTCACTTTACTTGCAATTGTCGGATTCTCATCATGGGCACATCACATGTATGCATCAGGAATGTCATTTACAGAAAAGACTGTATTCATGGTTGGAACTTTAGCCGCAGTACCAGCATCTGCAATGCACACGTTTAACTTCCTTGCAACAATGTGGGGTGGACGAATCAAATTTGCAACCCCAATTATGTGGGCAGTAGGTGGAATTGCACTATTCTTCTCTGCTGGAGCAGGTGGTGTAGTTAATGCTGCAATGCCATTAGACTTTGTATCTCACGATACATACTGGGTAGTTGGACACTTCCACCTATTTGTAATGGGAACAATTCTATTCGGTACAGTTGGTTTCATCTACTACATGTTCCCATACGTTACAGGAAGAATGTATAATGAAACAATGGGCAAAATACACTTTATCTTATCATTTGTTGGAACTGTTCTAGTATTCTTTACACAACACATCTTGGGTCTCTTTGGAATGCCAAGAAGAATTTACGATTATCCTGCAATCCCAGAGTGGGTTCAAATGAATATCATCATCTCAATTGGCGCATTCATCATAGGTATAGCCATGGCAATATTCCTTGGAAACCTAATTTGGAGTTCCGCAAAAGGAAAACCTGCAGACATGGACGATCCTTTCGGCTTAGGCGGAAAATATTACTTCCCATATCAGGCAAAGAACCCATCACATTAGGAGAATAAAATGGCACAAGTAGAAATTAACGATCCGATTTACAGAACAACAAGCGAACGTACTGTCAAGATGATGGTAATCATGTTGGGAATTTGTATTGTTGGCGGTGGTATATTCTTTGGAATGTGGGATTACTGGACATCAATGCCTCCACCAGCAGGTCTCTTAACTGGAGATGTTGGTGAAGATCATTCATCTGATAGCGGTTCAGTTACTCTAACAGGAGTTGAAATTAACTCTTCATTATCATTTATTGAAAGTAGCGACTTTAGGACTTTGGCGTTTAACGCGTTACCTGGAGAAGCAGATAACAATCCAACAATTACTGCAAACGTTGGCGACAAAATCATCTTCGATATAGTAAATGATGGTAAATCTTTCCATGCATTTGGTGTCACTGCTGATACTGAAGGATTTGGAAATCTCTATCCGGGTTCTGAAGTAGCATCTGCAAACGCACCACTAAAACCTGGTGAAAGCGGAACCTCAGAATGGATTCCAACTGAACCTGGTACATACTATTACATCTGTACAGTTCCAGGTCACAGAATGCAAGGAATGGTCGGAGAAATTATTGTATCTGGCGCAGGAGCTCCTGCAGCTGCAGCACCACCAACTGGTGTTTCACATGACATTACATTTGACTTTGTAGAAAGTAGTGACTTTAGAACTCTAGGATTTAATGCAATTCCTGGAGAAGAAGGTGCAAATCCTGAAATTCGAGTAAACTCTGGTGATGAAGTAACTGTAACAACTGTTAATGCAGGAAAATCTTTCCACGCATTTGGAGTTGTTTCAAATCCGGATGACTTCAACAGTATTATTTTTGATTCTGCAATTGCAGCAGCAACTAGTCCACTAAAACCTGGTGAATCTGGTTCAGTAACGTTTGTTGCAGGTGCACCTGGTACATACTATTACATCTGTACAGTTCCTGGACATGCATTACAAGGAATGCAAGGTTCATTCATTGTAGAGTAATTTGATTCTAAAATACCTCGCATTAGCATCTCTTGTAATTTTATATTCACTGATGTTTGTTGGTGGATACATCTCTGCAGCAGGATTGGGCTTAACATGTCCTGAATGGCCACTATGTCCAAATGGTGTTATGCCTAATGAAGAGTATTTCATAGAATGGGTACATAGATTAGTTGCAGCAACAACAGGTGTCCTAATTTTGGCAACCACTATAGGTGCATGGATAAATCGTGATGCTGGAAGAAAAATCAAATTTACTAGTGCATTTGCTAGTGCTCTTGTAGTAACACAAATCACACTTGGCGCTCTAGTAATAGATACTCAATTACATGCAGTATTAGTCGCCATACATTTAGGAATTGGAATTCTATTATTTGCTATGACTCTACTGACTGTACTATTTGCATTTAGACTTGGAAAACAAGTAATACAATCTAAGGTTTAGAGATTTTTTTTAATAATCTTGGAACAAAAACAATTCCCATAACTCCTGCAAAAATAATACCGCCTGCAGCTATTGCACCAATGAATATAATTCCAAATGGTGACTGTGTGCTAATGTTAAATGTATACGTCAAAACTCCTCCATCTTCTCCTGCATCATACAAATCTACTCTGAAAAAATGATTTCCTGATTCTTCAAAAATAAAATCTCTC
>JAAESD010000351.1 GCA_024229695.1 bacterium | reverse complement strand
CTCTTTGTAAAATTCCATAAGCTTCATTTCTAATTCCAAACCAATCTTCACTGATATTTTCACCCCACCATTTTGCAATATCACCAAGATAACCAGAATAACTGTTCATCCAGTTAATTGATGGATAGTGTCTAGAGTATGCAAGTTTTGCATCCAATGCCCAGAAAGTTTTGATAAATCTCATTGTGTGTGTTGTTACAGGTTCTGTAAAGTCACCACCGGATGGAGATACAGCACCAATCAAAGTAACTGAACCGTCACGGTCTGGACTTCCAGCTGCTCTAACACGGCCTGCTCTTTCATAAAATTCTGCTAATCTTGATGCAAGATATGATGGATAACCTTCTTCTGCTGGCATCTCTTCTAATCTACCACTCATTTCTCTGAGTGCTTCAGCCCATCTACTTGTAGAATCTGCTACAAGAACGACGTCTTTACCCATATCTCTGTAATATTCTGCAATTGTTACTCCAGTGTAGATACTTGCCTCTCTTGCTGCTACTGGCATGTTACTAGTATTTGCAACAAGTACAGTTCTATCCATTAATGGTTTTCCACTTCTTGGATCTTTAAGATGTGGGAATTCAACTAATACTTCAGTCATTTCATTTCCTCTTTCACCACAACCAATGTAAACAACAACTTGTGAGTTTGCCCATTTTGCAATTTGGTGTAATGTAACAGTTTTTCCAGTTCCAAATGCTCCAGGAATTGAACCAGTTCCTCCCTTAGCAATTGGGAAGAATGTATCAATTACACGTTGTCCAGTAAGTAATGGAACTGTAGCATCATATCTTGTGTTATATGGACGTGGTTTTCTTACTGGCCATTTATGATACATTTTGAGTGGAACGTTTTGACCGTCTTTCTCAACAGTTGCTAATTCAGTTTCTAAATTATAATCTCCTTCTGAAACAAGGTTTGAAATTTTTCCACCTGGGTGATTTGGTGGAACCATGATAGAGTGTTCAATAAGATCTGTTTCTTGTACAGTTCCAATAACATTACCTGGTAAAACTTCATCACCATTACTTGCTGTTGGGACAAAGTGGTATGTCTTGACCATATCAACTGGAGTAGTTGTGATACCTCTGCCGATAAATGAACCAGATGCTTTTGATAATTCTTTTAGTGGTCTTTGAATTCCGTCATAAAGTTGTCCAATAATTCCAGGACCTAATAATACACTAAGGGGATTTCCAGTTCCAACTACAGGTTCACCTGGTTTTAATCCACTTGTTGACTCGTAAACTTGAATAAATGCAACGTCTCCTGTTAATCTAATTACTTCACCTACTAATTTTGAATCACCGACAGTCACAGTTTCATACATTTTTGCATCAGCCATACCATCAGCCCTAACTGCTGGACCACTTACCCATACAATTCTACCTTGTGCTGTCATCTT
>JAAESD010000350.1 GCA_024229695.1 bacterium | reverse complement strand
AAGCTTTTTGACAACAGCAGCAGCTGGGATTTGGTAGACAAGATCGATAATAACACAACCGGTATTAATAGAGACACGAGCAAAAATGCCTTAAATCCCAAATTGCTGAATTTTAATTCCGAAGTTTATGCTGCCTGGAGCGAAACAGACAGCACAGCATCGCAAATCCGTGTGGCTAGATATAACAACAGCAGTAGTTGGACATTTGTAGATGGCAACGCAAGTACTGGACTCAACAAGACAACGGGTAAAAATGCAACCGATCCCTCAATGGCGGTGCTGAGTACAAAACTTTATCTTGCCTGGAGTGAAACTAATGCAGACAACAGGACGCAAATTCGAGTCAAGTCATACGATGGAAGCAACTGGAGTTTCGTGGATGGAGATAATGCAACGAAGGGAATTAACAAGGATTACACACAAAATGCGTCATATCCGCAATTGGTGAAAGTTACTGACAACAGTTCAAGCTCAAAACTTTATGCAGTTTGGCTGGAAGAGAACGGTAGTACTCAGGTTCGTGTTGCGGAATTTGATGGAAATTCAAGCTGGAGCTTCAAGGATGGAAACAGTTTTGATGGCCTGAATCTCAACACTGCCAAAATTACCGGAAAACCCAGTGCAGCTGCCTACCTCAATCAACTAATCGTTGCCTGGTCTGAAACCAACAGTCTGGGAGTGCCACAAATCCGTGTTGCCAAATCACCTTTTTAAGAAAACATAAGCTGTATTTTGAATTACATTTAATTTCAGCAACTGCTATATGTATGCTATACTTCATGCTTTCGTAAAAAGTTCTGAAACCCCGTCATTTCCAGCGAAGCGAGAAATCCTGCATTAGTTAAACACTAATATCATGAAGATTTCACCCTCCAGTTGAAATGACCCAGCACCTATATGCCCGCTGGTTTTTT
>JAAESD010000349.1 GCA_024229695.1 bacterium | reverse complement strand
CGGGTCATCCTGCGGAACAAGTGAGCTTGAATCAACAACCTGATGGTTGCGTTCTTCAAAAAACTTTAGAAATCGGGCGCGTATCTCGATGGCTTTCACTATTTCAAACCTTTCGGGGTTGTTAACTTATGTTGAGAAATAGTAACGGTGATATGCAATTGCGTCAACTTACCGGTTGTAATCAATGCAGTTGTAGCATAGTATTCCCCGTAAATATTGTATCCCAGTTAACATGGAGGTTAATATGTATAAAATAGCAGTTATCGCAGGCACTCGCCCTGAAGCCATCAAGATGGCACCCATTGTTAAAGAACTTGAGAAAACCGATGGCTTTGAATGCCACCTGGTTGCCACTGCGCAACATCGGGATATGCTGGATCAAGTATTGGAGCTTTTTGATATAGAACCATTTTGTGACCTTGATATCATGCGTGCCAATCAGGATCTTACTCACGTCACAACTGGTGTTCTTCATGGAATGCAAAAATATATTTCCTTTGGTAAACCTGACATGATCCTTGTTCAGGGTGACACAACTACAACCTACTCCGCTGCTCTTGCTGCTTTCTATGCCAAGATTCCAGTTGGTTATGTTGAAGCTGGCTTGCGTACCTGGGACAGGTTCAGCCCCTGGCCTGAAGAAGCAAACAGGCAGATGACCACTTCGCTTTGTGACATTCACTACCCTCCAACTCAGCTGAGTTGTGATAACCTGTTAGCTGAAAAAGTCAGTCGCGAAGATATTTGTATAACCGGTAACACTGCTATCGATGCACTGAATATTACAATCAAAAATGTTGCCAATGCCCCTTCTCATTTTGACGATGGCAAAACAGGCATTCTGGTTACGGCTCATCGCAGGGAAAATCATGGTGAGCCAATCCGCGATATCTGTGGAGCGCTGCTGGACATTGCAGATGCGTTGCCTGATGTGCAGATAGTTTATCCTGTACACTTCAACCCAAATATTCAGGGACCCGTTCGAAACTTGCTTGGCCATCGGGATGACATCAAGCTGATTGACCCGGTTGATTACACTGAATTTGTAAAACTGATGAGTGACTGCAAGTTGATTCTCAGCGATTCCGGCGGTGTGCAGGAAGAAGCACCAAGCTTGAACAAGCCGGTTCTGGTAATGCGAGAATCCACAGAGAGACCGGAAGGTGTTGACTCAGGAGCTGTGAAACTTGTCGGCACTGATCGGAAACTGATTACTGAAACTGCGCTGGAGCTTTTGAATAATGAATCGGCTTACAATGCAATGGCTGCTGCTTCAAATCCTTATGGAGACGGGCTTGCATCAAAGCGGATTGTTTACCGGATTGGGAAATTCTTTGATATGGATATGGAAGATCCCGGAGAGTTTACAGTTTAGTTATCTGAACAGTTCTATTACGAGGGCCATCAAAGTCACAGAACCAGATTGTCTGCCAGGTGCCAAGTTGTGCCTGGCCATCGACAAATGCTATCAATACTGAACTTCCAACCATCGACGTTTTCAGATGTGCTGCTGAATTTCCTTCAGCGTGATGATAGCCATCCTGCCAGGGAACCAATTTATCGAAAATTTTAATCATATCGCGCACAACATCAGGGTCTGCGCCTTCATTGATAGTCACTGCTGCAGTTGTGTGAGGAACAAAAACCATTACGGTGCCTGTGACAACACCAAGTGAGGATGCAGCATCGATGACTTCATTGGTTATATCAACGAAGTCATCTCTGCTGCGGGTCTGTACATTGAACTTAATCATTACAGATCAAAGTACATGCTGAACTCATAAGGATGAGGTCGCTTGATTATTGCGCTGATTTCAGCTCTCTTGATTTCCAGCCATCTTCTGATTAATGCCTCTGGAAAAACTCCGTTCCTGGTCAAGAAGTTGTTGTCTTCTTCAAGAGCATCAAGGGCATCTGCCAGTGATCGAGGCAGAAACTTTGCCTCTTCTCTTGCAACTGCACTTGGGGCATCTTCAGGAGCATAGCCCTGAGACATCGGATCAATTTTGTTGATAATGCCATCAAGTCCAGCCATCAAAACTGCCGATGCAGCAAAGTACGGGTTACATGTAAAATCTGGTGGTCGATATTCAACACGTCTTTCCTGGGGATCAAGCACATAGCTTGGAATACGAATAGCAGCTCCACGATTTGACCTGCCAAACGTAACAACAGTTGGGGCTTCGTAACCAGGGACCAACCGTTTGTATGAGTTGGTACTTGGGTTGGTAAATGCACAAAGCGCTGCACTGTGTTTCAGGATTCCACCGATATAATAAAGGGCTGTTTGTGAAAGGCTTGCATAGCCTTCTGAATCATCGAAAATGTTCTTGCCATCTTCGTTGACCAGGAACTGATGCAAGTGCCAGCCGTTACCTGCCTCTTCATAAATCGGTTTTGGCATGAAAGTCAGCTTCAGACCGTGTTTTTCAGCCAGATTAAACAGGATATATTTTGTGAGAGTTGCCTGATCAGCCATCGATGGCAAATCTGCAATCCACCCTTCAATCTCCTGCTGAGCTTTCTCACCCACTTCGTGATGATGGTAACGAACAGGGATATCAAACTTTTTCATCAAGGCACAAGCTTCATCGCGAAACCAGTCATACTTGTCATGAGGATTACAAGCGTGGTATGCGTTCTGGAAAAATCTTTCCTGGCTCTCGATGTGATAACCTGCTGAAGTAACACCAGATTCGTAGTCAGCCTCTTCAAAAATATTGAATTCATATTCTGGAATCCAGTAACTTGTGTGAGCAACATCATTGTCACGCAGTGCCTGCTCCGCAGCTCTGACAATACTTCTGCCATCTTGTGCAAATGGCTTTCTGCTGTCGTCGGCATGCTGAATATGAGTGAACATTGAAAGAGTTGGTTTAGAGCGAAATGGATCAATGTAGGCAGTATCCAGGTCAGGGATAATGACCATGTCGCTGGACTCAACTTTCAGAAAACCATAGCTTGAGCCATCGAATCCGATGCCCTCTTTCATGCTGGACAATGTGAATCGATCAAACGGGAAACTGATGTGATGTAATCTGCCTGTAAGGTCAAGGACCTTAAGATCGATGAACTCCACTTTGTTTTCAGAAGCCATCGCGTGAACTTGTTCGAATGTTCTAATGCTCATATTTTCCTCTTTGTAAAACCCTTGTAGGGATGAATTCCGGTTGCTGAAATATAGTAGTTATTTCCGAGTTGCCAAAGTTAAGTATGAGTAACTATGTTTCTCCTGCGAGCAGATTTCTCGGTGGCATTTCAAGACAAGGAATCCAGTTGGAAAATTCTCATGTAACAATTCGTTTTCAAGACAAACCTGTTGTCTGCAGAAGTGGCATTTCTGTTGCTGCTGCTCTGTGGGAGAATGGAATTCGAGTTCTCTCCCACAGCCCTAAATATGGTCGGCCTCGTGGAGTTAAGTGTGCCCGAGGTCATTGTGGCAACTGCATGATGCGCGTAAATGGCCAACCAAATGTTCGCACTTGCCATACTGAAGTAACTGCTGGAATGGTTGTTGAAGTTCAGGACACTGGCGTTCCATTTGGTCGAACCATGCAACAATCTCTGGAAGCTTTCAGCTCTGTTATTCCCAACGGTTTTTATTATAAGTGGTTCACCAAACCTGCTCTTGTTTCCAAGGCTTTTATTCACGGCATCAGACCGATGACCGGTATCGGCAAACTTGGCAGCAAAACTTCTGACTCTACCAGCACAAATCATAGCGTTTTTGATACAGTTGTAATTGGCGCGGGTATTTCTGGAATGGAAACTGCGCTCTCTGCAAGTGGATCTGTGCTGCTGGTTGATGATCAGTCAACTCCTGGCGGACAACGATTCTCTGCTCTGCAACAAATTGAACAACTTGATGCTCCTGAATCTTTGAGTAAACAAATCATCAGCTCGCAACACATTACTTTTGCTGGTGACACCCGTGTTGTTGCCGGCTACAAACCTGGAATGTTGCTTCTTAAATCCGGCGATGGTCTTTCAACAGTTAAAGCCAAAACAATCAAGTGGTGTGCTGGAAAGCTGGATCGAATCGGGCTATTTGAGAATAACGACCTGCCTGGATTGATGGGCCCAAGAGGACTTTACAGGTTGGTTGCAAAACAGCAGCTGGACGTTAATAACTGTGACGTTGTTGTCTGTGGGCACGGCAGGGACTTTTGGTTGAGCGCATTTTTATTGAATGCCAAAGGCGCGAATGTTACTGCGGTTCTGGACGTGGACGATAAAGATCTGATTGAAACCGCAACCGCATCGGGTATAACTGTAACAACTGGAACCATGCCTGTTGCTGCACGCTCCAACAACGGAACTTTGTCTGCCATTAAACTTGAAGACACATCTTACAAATGCAAGCTCTGCATTATCACCGGCAACGCAAAACCGGCATACGATATCCCCTACCAGCTTGGAGCAAAACTCACCCTTGATCCAGCTCGCGGCGGCTTCATCATCGACAGAAAATGGGAGGATCAATCATGAATAAAACCATTCTCTGTAACTGCGAAGATGTAACTGTTGATGATGTCAATGCAGCATACGCCGATGGGTTTACAGAACTTGAGTCATTGAAACGGTATACAGGCTGTGCAACTGGCCCATGTCAGGGCAAAGGGTGTCTCAGTGAGATTGCCGAGCAACTTGCTGAACTGCGTGATGTAAAACCGGAAGAAATTCCGCCGATGAACGTACGACCTCCAACTGAACCACTCACCTTTGGACAACTAGCTGCGTTGGAAGTCCCAGAACCTGCGGAGGAAAAATAATGATTCCTCTACCAACTGGAAATGTCCCTGAAACTGCTGATGCCGTAATTATTGGTGCCGGAATTAACGGTCTTGCGCTGGCTTATGAGCTGGGGTTGCGTGGTGTAAAAAATATTGTCGTTGTTGAGAAAAACTATATCGGCAGTGGATCAACCGGCAGATGTGGTGGCGGTATAAGGCAGCAATGGACTACTAAAGAAAATGTCATGTTGGCTCAGGAATCGGTTCAGCTTTATCAGGAAATGGCTACTCATCTTGGCTACCAGACTTTCTTCAGGCAAGGTGGCTACCTGATGGTAACTGAAGATGAAGAGCATTTGCCAGGAATGAGAGATGCTGTAAAGCTGCAGAACAGTTGCGATGTTTCTACTGAGTTCATGTCTCCAGAGGATTGTCTGAAAGTTGCGCCAGGACTGAATATCGAGAATATAAAGGGCGCTACATTTTGTGGAACAGACGGAACTGCCTACCCATTTGCAGTTGTCTGGGGATATGCGAAAGCAGCTAAAAAGCAGGGTGCACAAATCTTCCTGCGCACTGAATTGACATCAATAGAAACTGTCGATGGCAAGGTCACTGGAGTCACCACTTGCCGAGGCAAAATTTCCACTCCACTGGTTGTTAACTGTGCCGGGCCCTGGGCCAGGACTTGCGCAGAAATGGTTGGCGTTACGCTGCCGAACATACAGGAACGTCATGAGATAATGGTCAGTGAACCATTGAAACCGTTCCTTGATCCTATGGTTATATCAATAAGCAATGGCATATACTTCAGCCAAAGCATGCGTGGCGAAATTGTGGGTGGAATTAGTGATCCTACTGAGCCTGAGT
>JAAESD010000348.1 GCA_024229695.1 bacterium | reverse complement strand
TCGATAAAGAACTGATGGAGAAGCTGGATAAGTGTGCAGAGATTGCTGGCTACTCCTCTACTAACGAGTTTGTTGTCCATGTTCTGGAAAAAGAAATTGCCAAGTTCGAAGAAGGTGGCGACAGCGAAGATGAAATCCGTAAACGGATGCAAGGACTAGGTTACATTTCATAATGAGTATTATTGCTGGCATTCTGAATACGCTGTTCGACCTGCTGACCCCGGTGTTTGCAGGCAACTTCTGGGTTCCGCTTGTTTTGACATCTGCAGTTGCCGGTGTGCTTCTGGTCTGGCTTTTCAAAGTCACAACAAATCAGGATCAACTGGTTGCACGTAGGCAGAAGCTGCTTGGCCACCTTTATGAGCTTGGTCTCTTTCAGGACAACCTTGTCACAATAATGCGAGTACAAAAAGATTTGCTGATTGCAAACCTGCGATATTTGAGAGTTTCACTGCCAGCACTACTGGTTCTTCTACCAATTACTGTAATTGTTTTGGTACAGCTTGAATCCAGATTTGAACGCTCAACACTCCAGCCCGGAGATCAGTTTCTGGTTGAAGCTGTTGTAACAGACCCTGCAATCCTGGATCAGGAGTTACAACTTCAATCCACTGGTGATGTGGAAGTTCTGGCAGGCCCTCTTGTAAATAAAAATGATAACAGTGCATGGTGGCGAGTTAAAATTGTCAGCCATAAACCAACTGAACTGGCAATAGTTTCCGCAAATGGTTCTGTAACAAAAAATCTTGCTGGTGGCAATGCTTCTCGATTTGCAGTTACCCGCGAACAATCAGGCTGGCATTACCTTACATTGAACCCAACTGAAACAGCAATTCCTGC
>JAAESD010000347.1 GCA_024229695.1 bacterium | reverse complement strand
TCACCGTTACCGAAACTGGCGGATCAACTAGTGTGAACGAGTCTGGAGTAAATGACTCTCTTGCTATTGTCCTTACGGCTCAGCCAGTATCAAACGTAGTTCTTACCATTGTGTCCAGCGACAATACAGAATCAAGCGCAACTAGCACAGTCACTTTTACAACAAATAATTGGAACACAGCTCAAAATGTTGAAGTAACCGCTGTTAACGAGTTCATCATTGACGGAAACCAAAACTCAACCCTCACTATCGCAATTGATGACGCTAATTCTGATAATGACTTTGATGCTCTTGCCAATCAAACAGTCTCAGTTCAAACCATTGACGACGATGTTGCAGGCATCACAGTTATTGAAACAGGTGGCGACACAACTGTTCAAGAATCAGGAACTTCAGACACCTTTAGTGTCGCTCTAACTGCACAACCAACAAGCAACGTTGAAGTAAATATTAGTCAACCAAACAATCCAGGTTCTTTCGGTAAAGAAATTATGAATGCTGGGGTTTCCGATGAAGCTTCCATATCAGTAACTACGCTCACATTTACACCAGCAAACTGGAACATTCCTCAAGAAGTAGTAGTTACCGGAGCAAATGACTACGTTCTTGATGGCAATACGGGATACGAAATTTCTGTTGCAATTAACCCAGCTAATTCAGATAATGATTTCGATGCTGTTTCTGCAGAACTAGTTGAAGGAACAAACCTTGACGACGACGTCGCTGGATTCATAATTGTTGAAACCGAAGGTTCAACTGTTGTCAACGAAAATGGTACAACTGATGTCTTCACTGTCGTTCTTACCGCTGAACCTTACGAAGATGTTGTCTTAACTCTCGCATCAAGTGACACGGAAGAAGCAGTCGTTGGCAACTCCGTTACCTTCTCCCCAGGAAATTGGAACGTTCCACAAGAAGTAACTCTTACTGGCGTTGACGACGCGATTATTGATAAGGAACAGCCAGCCAATATTACTGTTTCTATTTCAAGTACTGAATCCGATGATGGTTTCGATGCCGTTAGCTCACAAATTGTTGCAGCAACTGTTCTTGATGATGAACCTGACCGGGACGATGACTACATCCTTGATAGTGAAGATCCTTGTCCAGATGATGCTGACTGTGATGATGATGGTCTACGTGATAATGAAGAACCAGCAATTGAATGTATTACTAACCCAGACTGCGACAATGATGGTCTACCTGATGGAGATGAACCGACAGAAGCTTGTATCACTGATCCTGACTGTGACAACGACGGATTAATTGATGGTGTCGAGGTCCCAATATGTGTTACTTCTCCGGATTGTGACGGAGACGGAATACCAGATCCTGACGAACTTCGTATGTGTGTCACACTTAGCGATTGTGACGGAGATGGTATTTCAGATCCAAACGAAGAACCAGGATGTGTAACACTTAGCGATTGTGACAACGACACCATTCTTGATCCAGACGAAGAACCAGGATGTATCACCATCCCAGACTGTGATAGTGATGGCC
>JAAESD010000346.1 GCA_024229695.1 bacterium | reverse complement strand
CGCCATCATATTGGTGTGATCTTCGTGTAACGGTCTGTCTATATCCAGGAAATCGACATGCTTGCGCACAACCTCATGCGCCTTCTGCACGCCAGCACCAGGTTTGTGATCCCGAAAATCGATTGCCTGAGCAGCGGCCATCAACTCAATTCCCAGCACGCCATAAGCGTTCTCCAGAATCTGAGCATTTTTGATAGCTGTGTTCATTCCCATCGATACAAAATCTTCCTGATCAGCAGCGGCTGGAATAGATGCAACCGATGCTGGTGTCGACAAAATCCTTTGTTCAACAATCAGCGAATCAGCAGTGTACTGACTAAGCATCAAGCCAGAAAACATACCTGCACCTTTGGTCAGGAATGCTGGCAAGCCGACGCTCAGAGCCGGGTTAAGCAGTCGATTCAATCGTCTTTCGCTTAGCACCGATACCATTGTAATTGCCTGGCCAGCCATTTCCATAGGCAGAGAAACTGGTGTTCCCTGGAAATTGGCACCAGAAACAGCTTCATCGGTTTCAGGGAAAAATACAGGGTTGTCGCCAACGCCATTCAATTCAATTTCAACCTGACTGCGGGCATAAGCCAATGCATCGTGTGCAGCACCAATTACTTGAGGTGTTGAACGCATTGAGTAAGCATCCTGAACTTTGACTTTTAGTTTGCCAGTTTTCAGGTCGCCACCTTCAGTGACTTTACCAATCGATTTTGCAGAGCGAACTGCACCAGTGAAGCCGCGAGCCTCATGCAGTTTTGGAGTATACGGCTTGAGGTTTGCGAGCAAACCTTCAAGGGACATTGCACAGGTTATCTCAGCCTGTTTTAAAAATCTGTTCATATCATACAGCTGAATTGCGCTCATTGCAGTCAGCACATTTGAACCGTTGATTGTTGCCAGACCATCGCGGGCTTTAAGACCTGGAACCGGTATGCCAGCTTTTTCAAAAGCTTCTTTACCTGCTATCAATTCGCCTTTATAAAATGCACGGCCCTCACCCATCATCAGCTGGGCAATCTGGCTCATCGGCGCAAGATCACCGCAAGCTCCAACCGAACCTTTTTGGCAAACAAATGGCGTAACACCTTCGTTCAACATTGCAACCAGAGTCAGTGTGATTTCTTCCCGACAGGCAGAACGTCCATTGGAATGAACATTCGCACGGCCAAGCATTGCACCTCTGATATATTCAATTGGTGCAGGGTCGCCGATGCCAGCAGAGTGGTTGTAAATCAGATATTTTTGAAATTCTTTTACCTGATCATCGTCTAGAACAATTTCAGAAAACTCACCGATGCCGGTATTAACACCGTACATAATTTCGCCGGCTTCAATCTTTTTCTCCAGCACTGCGCGGCAAGTGCGAATTCGCTCCAGCGCATCAGGATGGATTTCAACTTTTTCATTATTGCGTGCAACAGCTATTACCTGCTCAATTGTCAGGTCATTTCCAGTCAGCACTACAGTCATCTGAGTATCTCCTTACAGAGGTGAATCAATTAGAACCAGTCCAAGTTAACCTGAATAATTATTGAGGGCAAGAACAGCAAGCAATTGTAAAATATTCTATATTGATATAGAGTCGGGGAAGTTGGTTAAGTTGAAGCTGAGAGGCGAGAATAATGTCCACTCCCCCAGCTGACAATAAACTTGATACAATCATAGTTACCGGGGCTTCTGGTTTCATTGGTAGCTACTTGTTAAATACTCTCAAAAATAATTATTCTATTATTGCTATTGCCCGACGCTCACAAAACGCAGCCAGAATTCCCTACCATCCCAACATCCACTGGATGCGAGTTGATATCGGTAATGAAGAAGAGGTCAAACAGGCGCTCGAATCAATCGGTCCCAATAGTGTGGATTTCCTTTTCCATCTTGCTGGATTCTTTGATTTCGAGGGGGTTGATCATCCCGAGTATGAACATACAAACGTCAACGGTACCGAATATATTTTAAAGTACAGCAAGTGCCTCAACCTAAAACGATTCATTTTTGCAAGTTCCCTGACAGTCAGCAAATTCACCAAACCGGGAACAGTTATCGACGAAAACAGTCCCGCTGATGCAACAGTTCCATACGCAGTTAGCAAAATTAAAGGCGAGAAAATGGTGGAGGAATTTTCCAGCTTCTTCCCTACTACCATAGTCCGACTTGCAGCAATCTTCAGCGACTGGTGTCAATACAGCCCACTGCATGCATTTCTGACTAAATGGCTGAGTGACGATTGGGATCACAAATTTATTGTTGGTAAAGGCGAAACCGCTATACCGTATTTTCACATCAGTAATCTGATGCGATTTTTTATGTCATTAATTTCAAAAACAGAACGACTTCCACAATACAGCCTGTTGATTGCAAGCTCTGTTGGCTGCACTTCACACAACGAGTTATTTACCATGGCTATGCGTTATAATCGGTTCAAAAAAATAGAACCGACATCTTGTCCTAAGTGGGTGGCCAGGATTGGAGTTATACAAAGGAATTTGTGGGGTGGAATAAAGCATGCGAAACCTTTTGAGCGTTATTGGATGTTACGATATATAGACACTCGCATGGTTATCAATCCTGAAAAAACAAGAACGCTTATGGGATGTTCGCCTAATCCCCGTTATCACATTCTGCGAAGACTCCCGTTTCTGATAGCCAACCTGAAGCGAGTCCCTCATGAATGGCATCATTTAAATCAACACTTCCCATATGATCAAGTACAAGAAAAAGAAAACCTGAAAATTTATAGAACAATGCTCAAAATGAAAAACAGTATAGTTGACGAGATTTCAGATGTTCTTCAGTTGGACGAAAATGCAGAAAAATTCAAAACTTATCAATCTCTTACTCCTGGTACATTACGCATACGTGTTAATCTGCTTTATTCCTTTCTGGAAAAAGATATTCTGATGGGAAATCGATCCAATGTTCTTGATTACGCTCACACTCTTGCTCTGGACAGATTCAAGGAAGGATTTAGTCTCAATGAAGTTTGTGATGCCGTCCAAACAACCGCAGATGTAGTAATGAAGATGTTGCTGGCCCAACCTGAGCTCAGGTTTACAGAGCAAAGAATCCAGAGCGAAGTACTGATGACGCTACAGATGGCAATAGATGAAATAACCGACACATATGAGAACTATTTTGATCAGGATAATTTATGTTTTGAAGAGCTGGACGACACATATACTGTCTGCGATGATCCGTGGCAAGCTGAAAAAAAAGACAGTAATTGACCCCCAAAAAATAATCTAATATAATACCATACCATTTTTGTCTGGTTTATGTTACTATATGCTACTTGAGATAACCCATACGACATTTTTTGTTATTTTGGAGGAAACAATGAACACTCAACAATACAACAAAACTAAAAAGACTGGCTTGTTTCTGGTCACTACAGTTCTACTTCTAACTATGTGTGCCAGTTTGGCTTTAGCCTATTCCTCAAGTCCACCAAATGGTGGAACAAATGCTCCTGGTGAAGGAAATTGCACTGGGTGTCATTCTTCTTTTCCATTGAATTCAGGCAGTGGCTTACTGTCGATTTCAGGGCTTGATGGAGAATATGACGCTGGCCAAAGCTATGATTTGGTTGTCAGCCTGGATGACCCCAATGCCCAACGCTGGGGATTTGAGTTTACAATTATTGGTGACAATGGCCAGGAAATTGGTTCTCTGACCAGCCTGGACAGTCATACGCAGACTTCAGCCTCGGGCTCTAAAACCTATGCCAAACAAACATCAATAGGCTCACAAAATGGGACCACTACTGGTGTAACCTGGACTGTCCGCTGGACCGCACCTGCTTCCGGTGCTGGCGATGCATTCTTTTATATGGCTGGCAATGCGGCAAATGGAAATTTCAGCACTAGCGGTGACCGCATTTATGCTATCAGTGAAATGTGGACCGAATCAGATGTTTCCGCAGTTTCGATACCATTGATGGCAGCTGCTAAATTGAAACCAAACTATCCAAACCCGTTCAACCCTCGTACAACTATTGCCTATGAGCTGTCTGAGTCACAGTCGGTTATGTTGTCCATTTATGGCCTGGATGGCCGCCTGGTCCGTCAGTTGGAAAGCGGCATACGCGGAGAAGGAACTCATGAAGTGGTTTGGGATGGATTGGACAACCATGGTGTAGCTGCTTCTTCAGGAACATATTTCTATCGTTTACTTACTAATAAAGTGGATGTGAAGCGATCTATGATTCTGGTCAGGTAGCAATACCAAGGAAAACAAAATATCAAAGCTCCCCCTGCTTCAGGGGGAGCTTTTTAAATATCTGGCTAAATTATTATTGCCAACTCTTGCTGCCAGACATTAGCAAATAACTTACACCATAAAATAAAGCTGACAAAATCAAGGCTGCAGAGAAGCCATGCAAGAAAGCAACAAGCAGAATCAGAGTTGCACCGATAACTGATGCCACACCATTTACTGCAAAGCCCCAGTCAATCAGACCACCAACTCGCAGCCCACCTTTTGGGAATGGCATTCCCATGAAGAATCCAAGGGGTGCTATCAGGATTGCGGAAATCAGCATACGTGGAACCTGAGAAAGTCCTACAGAAGCGTCGCGCAGGAATCCAAATACGAAAACCTCTAGAACCAGACACAAAATCAGGCCAACAAAAGCTGTTCTGTCTGATACACCACCCGAGAATCGACTTCCAATTCCCGATGCCAGAAACAAGGTCAACAGAACTGTTGTAATGCTGTGCAGTGATCCGCCTATAAACAATGCGTACTTCTGAATCAGGATAACCTCAACCGACATAAACCCAAGACCGATAAAGAAGAAATATAGCCACGGCCTGGCTCCAAGTTTTTCGCCTTTAAAGACATACGGCAATAGATTCAGAGGCACAATTATAAGAACTCCAAGACCAAGGATTATCACGATCAGCATTTTTGCCAGCGGGAAACCCATGACTTCATACGGAAGTACTTTATCCAGTTTATCGAATGAGAAGTTTTTCCAGAGTCCCATCTGAGAGACATAAGGTCGATTATCGTTGCAGGGAGAAAGATCAACAGCCACACTGTCCTGTTGGCTTTGCCATCCTTTATCAACAATTCTGTTAATCAGGTTTTCCTCGCTGCCTTCAGGTGCGGGGAAAAGAAGAGCTATATCTTCTGCCCTTTCAGGAGTAAGTGGTCCAAAAGCATTCTGAATAATTTCGTTGGTTAATGGAGCTTTTGACAGAAGCAGCATTTTTCTGCGCATCGATGGCAAATTGTATATCGCATAATGGTCACGTGGATTCTCAACCCCTGCCATTCTTAAACCCTCTTCAAGCTCAGTTACCAGCCTGACCATATAGAACTGATGCTCCATCATCAAAAATCCACTGTCGCTTAGTGAATTCCAGTAATCACGATATGCTTCTGTTGTAAAAAGATAATTTTCAGCAAGCGCAAAACTTCCAGAAGTTAGTGCAGCAAAAGTGTTTGAACTCAGGGAGTAAATAAAATCAAACTTGTTGTTGAACCTGCGTACATATGCTCGCGCATCCTCAGTAACAACTTTTACTCGTGGGTCGTGGTAAATTCTGCCTGTGAAATCGCATACTTCACCTTCAAGCATCATCGTATTTATCTGAGGGATAACCTCAACAGCATGGACCTCGGTTGCTCCTGCCTGAAGAGCCTGCAAAACATCAGTACCCCCACCAGCCCCAAGAGACAGGAAGCAACAGTTTTCCTGTTTTTCGAGAAGCCAGCTAACATCGATCCCGAACCCAAAACGCAGAGAATCTGGTCTGTCCCAGTTTCCATCAAAACCATAAAGAGGAGAGTGTGCGGCATTATCGATCTGAAAACCACGGTACTCAGGACTATAGTCAAAAACTTTAACCTTGGCTGTTGCGTCCCAATTTTCATAAATAACCGGCGCTCGTTCTTCCCGATCCTGTTTCAATAAATCGGATGCTGAATTACCAAGCACAATCATTGCCATAAGTAGCAACAAAGGAAGAACTTTCCATGCTTTTTTACTTACAACCAGAGACGCTACAACAACAGGCAGTGCTGCCAGAAAAGTTGCAACAGGGGTGCTGAATTTATTCATCGCAATAATTATCAGAACGATTGCGCAAGCAGCTGATATCAAATCAGCCATATATAATTTTGGTAAGCTTTTCCCGCTGCCTCTGAATGCAAGAGCAAGCACAATACCGCCAAAGAAGTAAGCCGAATTAAGAAGAAGCATTGCAACAATAAATTTAAACAACATATCGGGGCTATTGAAAAGCTGTCCCATATTCAGATCCAGCTGAAATACAAGTGGTGGACCTGCAATTGCTGTCAGACCGGTTAAAGCCAGCAACGGTCCCATAAAATTCTGATTATTTAACTTTGGGAACAGTCTCAAAGTTAATGCACCAAGACCCAGCCCCATTACTGCCAGTGATAAAATAAGAAAAGCAAATGAATACCAGAACTCTGCAGAAAATATTCTGGTCCACGCCAATTCAATAGAAATGATACTCACCGATACCGCGATAACGCCAAGATACCTGTTTCTCATTTTGATCTCCGTTGGTTCAGTATTATTTGTCAACCGATGGAACTACGTAAATCTTAAATAGTTGTTTCATATCGACATTCACTAAATATTATCATAGACTGTGATTTGGAGGTTGCTATGTTTCATATCAAACAGCTCCGCTTTTTCCTTGTCATCGTACTCGCTATCCTGGCGAGTATTTTCCTCAAATCAGGAATCAGCATACTTGTTCTGGCACTGCTCTCTTTCGTGGCATTGCGTGAATACCTGTCTCTGCTCGACATTCGTATTGAAGATCGCTTTGGCATTCTTGTCTCCTATCTTTCTATACCATTTCTATTTTACCTGGTCTGGATCAACTGGTATGGACTTTTCATCATTTCCATTCCTGTCTACACATTTCTGGTAGTACCATTTTTCATTGCACTTGGGGGTCGTACCAGAGGTATCACTTTTTCGGTCGGTGCAATTGATTTCGGGCTCTTCTTTTTTGTTTTCTGCCTCGGCCACCTTGCATATCTCATAGCTTACGCTCCAATGATGGCGGCACTCATTGTCCCTATGATCGCAATCTGCGACCAGCTTGCCCGCAAATTTCCAACTAAATATTTTAATTATGCTATTTCATCATTGCTCAT
This sequence comes from bacterium, assembly GCA_024229695.1. Classification (GTDB taxonomy): domain Bacteria; phylum Krumholzibacteriota; class Krumholzibacteriia; order LZORAL124-64-63; family LZORAL124-64-63; genus JABIBH01. The sequence goes on along the minus strand of JAAESD010000346.1, from coordinate 2,188 downwards.
TATTACTCCAATTCTGGTTCTGGTTGGTCCGCTTGTTGACATATCACCGATTCTCTCCCTGTCACTCTCAATAATCATCACTGCTCTGGTTTATAAGGGTCATTTCACTCTCAATGCGATTGGTGAAGATCTTGGAATTAGACCAGATCGATTGACACCTGGTCGTGGCCTTGCATTGGACAGCCTCAAAGCATATCTCTACAGCATTCCGGTAATCTTTCATTACCTGCGTTGGATTCTGCATATAGGTGACCCGAAATGAAACCGCGCGTTTTAGTTCTGCGGTTCTTCTTTCAACCACTGATTAAGTTCTTGTTTGGGCTGAATGTTCTCGGTAGAGAAAATCTTGAAGATTTGCAGCAGTTCATTCTGATTTCAAATCACAATTCCCATCTTGATGTACTGATTTTGTTGTCGGCACTACCAAGCCACAAGATTCAAAACACTCATCCCCTTGCAGCCAAAGAATATTTCTCAAGAAACAAAATGTTTTTCAATTTTATGAACTGGATATTACAACCTGTCTGGGTCGATAGGGAAAACCCTGCTGATGCATTGGCTGAGATGCAAACGATTATCGAAATGGGTCATAGCCTGATTCTGTTTCCGGAAGGAAGCAGAGGCGAAGCTGGCGTAATCACAGAATTTAAAAATGGCATCGGCAGACTGGCTGCCAACAATCCTGATTTGGCTATTGTGCCTGCTTATCTTGAGGGTCCGGAAAGAAGCTTTCCCAAAGGCACTTCCTTTCCAGTTCCACTTTGCAATCATCTGACAATCAGTCCAGCCCGGCTCCTTACAGGCAACCCCCAATCTATAACCGAGCATCTGCATGAAGAGCTTATGACACTTGCTCATGAAGAACAGTCAGCAAGACAACAAAGGCCAGTTCCACATAGCAAACCTGTTCATGTTGCAGTTCTTGGCATTGATGGTTCTGGAAAAAGCACACTTTCAAGAATGCTTGCAGAGTCAGAAATGCAAAGCTGTTGTCTGGTCAGCGATTCAATTCAAAACTACAAAAACGGAAGACCTTGCGACACGCAACCACTACTGAAAGACAGCGTTCGTAAATGGGCTGGCAAAAAAGCAAAGCGGGCAAAGTCCCTTAAAAGTTATAAAATTCCAAAACTGACCGAACTGATTCTGCGCGACAAACTGCTGAGCGACATCAATCGCTGGTACAGACCTGATGCGGTTTATCTGGATGGAGCACCGTTACTGAATATGACTGCTTGGGCGGTTTTGTATAAAGAACAGTTTTTCAATCGAGAAACCTGTATAAAGATTATCGACGTTCTAACAGGTGTTTCAGTTAAGAAAAGAGATCCGATTTTCAAACAATTCCCTGAACTGAAAACACTGCGTAAGATTGGCAATTTACATAAACCTGATGTCATGATTTTTCTGGATGTCCCAGCTGAGGTTTGCATCAGTCGTATAGAGTCCAGAGGTGAAGATAAACAGGTTCATGAAACAGCAGATAAATTAACACGTCTTCGTGATGCATATCTTCTGATTTGTGATGTGCTGGCAGAACAGGCTCATATCATAGATGGTAATCGGCCGCTTGAAGATGTCGTCGCTGACGCAACAAAGGTTGTTCAAAATGAAAATTGATGTAATTGCTACAACCATTTCCGGTTCAATTTCCGACTGGAAAAAAATTGAACAGATTAAACCGCTGTTTGCAGATCACGGTTTCAACGATGTCGCTCTCCATAGTTGCGACTCACATTCAGAAGCAAGAAAAATAGCCTGCAACTCGATTCTCTCTGGTGGTCGCAGACCAATCTCTGCGGGCGGATCCGGAACCTTCCGTTCAGTAATGGAAGGATGCCTTGATTCAGGTGTTCCAATGGATGAAATACGGCTCGGTTTTCTACGTAAAGGTTCAGCTGACCTGATAGGTAAAGTTCTGAAAATGCCAGACACCATTGACGATGCAATTTCTGTTTTTGCAACTTCACTTAAAAACGATACTTACCTGAACGCAGATCTCCTGCTTGCCAATTGTCCACGTGCGAATGATACAGGAAAACATTTCATTGGGTATGGTGGTGTTGGGCTGTTTGGTCGCATCCCGCATTTCACTGAAAATCGGTACATGAAATGGTATAAAGGAATCCTCAGTCAGTTCTTTGGTGATCTTGGTCCGTTCACAACCGGAATGATACTCTCGCTTTTT
>JAAESD010000345.1 GCA_024229695.1 bacterium | reverse complement strand
TACTTTTATTATACGCACTCTTCAGGCATTGGCAGACCTGCACACTTGCTTGCGCCGCTTGCTGGGCCGTCAGGGAAAAGCTCGTAAATTTGTTTCAGATTCATGTTTGTTTCCCGACACAAAACCCTGATCATCGGAGCAACATCAAACTCCAACCAATGCTCTCTGATAAAATTGATTACAGACATGTGTTCTTTGGTGAGCTTGTCGATACCTATGCTGTGTGCAAGAACCTCAGCAATAGCTTCTGTCCAGCTGGCCGGGTTTGCAAGAAAACCTATTTCATCGACTTCAACCGTAATTCCGTTGTGTTCTATTTCTGGCATTATTCCTCATTCTGTTTTGTGGTCTACCAAACAATGAGAAATAGTCGATAATTGTCAAGTGCGCAAAAAAAAAGAACTGCCGTTAAGCAGTCCTTTTTAATTCTATTTCGATGGAAAATTAGTTGAACATCTGCTTAACTTTTCCCCATGAAGCTGCAGAATCTTCCACAACACCACAACCCACAAGGCTCAGCCCGTAAGGACCATGTTCAGCTTCATATCCTTTTACCAGCAAGTAATATATTCCTGGTTCTGGGAAGCTGTAAATAATCTGTGAGAAATATCTTCCGTCTTCATAATCATCGCTATACGCCAGCTGAACATCTCTTGTTGATGTATATAGAAACATTTCTGTATCCATACCTTCATAGCCAGCATCTTCGGTCGTAAACGTCACTTGCTCAGAACTGGAAATTGTTATTCTGTACATATCCTGATCACCAGCTTCACCAATTGAAGCCAGGAACGAATTATAATCAGGATTATTTGCGTGCCAATACTCGTCGTTTGGTTCTGTTTCATTGTATATCAAATCATCTGCACCAATAATTACAAGCCCATAGGGGCCTGTTTCAATATTGTCATGACCTTGAATCAAAACGGTATATCGACCAGGGTAAAGATAAACTGATGGCAGCTCAGAAAAATAATGATCTGGAGAATAGTCATCATTGTAACCCAGCTCATCAGAGCAATCTTCATTATACAGCGTAATTTCGGTATCAAACTGGTTGCCATAGGTAGCAAATGTTCTCAAGGTAACTGAACTGCTGCTGAATACCTCAAATGTATAGTAGTCAAGATCACCCGGTTCGGAAATTTCTCCCAACACAGAGCGCTCAACAAGCCAATAGGAGTCACCACAGGTGTTGTTTGGCTCCTGCTCATCGTCTCGCTCTTCTGGAATAACCGGTTGTTTTTTTGGTCCAGCAACCACGCCTGGCTTTGCTAATGCGTTGCCAACAAATACAATTATCAGCATTGTCAGTAAAATAAAGTGTAGTTTTTTCATAGTCCAATTCCCTTTGGTAACACAGTGGTTTGTCGCTTTCCAAGCACTAAAGCAATTATCACGCCACTGATTATTTCGGTCAAAAAAGAGGGAGCTTGACTGTTTTTATGATTTGTTTGGAAAATATGATACAAAAAAGCCTCCGATTTTCATCGGAGGCTTTTTGTTTTATCTATTAACTTGCTTTATTTCATCAAGTTAGCCTGAATCCTGGCTCT
>JAAESD010000344.1 GCA_024229695.1 bacterium | reverse complement strand
TGCTTGAAGTGTAAGCATTGCCAGACAGCTTGTTACAATAAACAGAGTTGCCAATTCTTTCATTTTTATTCGACCAATTTTACCTGACAATTTTATTGCCCGATCACGTAGTCCCGGAACTGTTTTTTGCTCCGGAGGATACTTCACAAGCATGTAAAGCCAGATAAGTAAAACCATCGACCAGCCAACCGGGAACATGTATTTGGACAATTCAAAGAAAGAAACATTACGTCCAACAATATCGGAATAATAACCAAGGGCAACTGCACCGCGAGCAGCACCAAGCAACGTTACTATACTGCCTGCACCAGCAGAAAATGCCATACCAATAAACAGGCCTTTGCCAAAATTACTTGGCCTGAAATCTGAAGCATACATTCCATAAATTGTAAAAAGTACCGGGAATATTGCAGCAGCAACAGCTGTGTGGGCCATCACCATTGTCAGCAATGCTGTCAGAGTGAAACAACCCAGGTAGATCATGCTGGTGCGTTCACCAACAATTATCAACATCCTATAAGCAATCCGTTTTGTTATACCCGTCTTGGTAAAAGCCCTACCAATAACAAGTGAACCGATAATAAACCAGACCGAAGGATCCAGAAAATCTGTCATTGCAACGCGTGGATCTCGAATCATGAATAGTGCCTGTATGACACCAATCGCAATACCGGTAACACCAATCGGAACAACTTCAAAAACCCACCATACGACAGCCAACAAGAACAAACCAACTGCCAGTTTTCCCTGCTCTGAAAGTTGTACAGTCTCACCCAGCGGATCAGTTGTTGCACTCCATTGTGGCGAAAAGAAAACAACAGCAAACAAAAGCAGCCCGACAATCATCCAGGCTACTTTGCTCCAGTTGCGTTTTCTTAAACCGGGATGAAGCACTACTTCTCCTTGGGAATTACGGCAATCACGTTTGGAATAGCCCAACCACGATTATGCAATTTTTCTGCATTATTTACATGCAGTTGTGCCAAAGTTCCGCCTTCTGTATACATTGCCCTGTCAATATCGATAGGCAATTGTAGCAGAATGTTATTCAAATCATAAGTTGAATAAGCATACCAGCAATAGATCAGCAAAATCCGTCCCTGCTTATCAATACCTATTGCCGTTGTACTATGCTTTTGATCCTGCTGACGCCAGACATTGTTCCCTCTGCACGAAATCATACGAATACTCTGTACCACTGTACCGTAATTTTGAGAAAGTACAACAAAGTCATCACAGGTTACGTCGATTATTTTAAACTGCGGAACTGTGTCATTGTTGCAGTCGAAAGCCAGAATGGTTTTATCTTTTGAAAAATAACTGTTGTTTACATAATCATCGGATTTCATCAAGGAAACCGATGTCTTGTTATCCTGCTGAAACATGCTGGCATTAATTGCAGCAACAGCCCCACTGTCTTCGCACCACTTTTTTGTTGATTTGGATACACCATTATCTGCACACAATAATTTTAATTCAAAGTTGTCTGAATTAACTCTGAGAATTGCAATTCTTTCCTCATCTTCGGCAGCAGGATCTGCAAAATATGCAATCTCCAAACCTTGCTCCAGCTGCTGCCAACCGGCAACAGCAAGACAAGGCGTTAATAAAAACAGAATCAGAAACTTCAAAATCAGCTCTCCAGCATTTCAACAAGCATTGCTGTTTTTTCCTGCATCAATTCAACATCACCGCGTGATTCAACATTCAATCTGACCACCGGTTCCGTGTTTGACATACGCAAGCTGAATCGCCACTGCGGGTATTCAATTGAAAGTCCGTCAACATAATTGACATCAATTGCATCCGACCCAAAATGCGCTTCAACTTTTGCAATTGCCGCTGCAGGGTCTTCGATTCGACGATTAATTTCGCCACTTGCCGGGAATTCTTTCTGCATCTGGCCAACCAACTCTGAAAGTGGTTTACCTGTTTTACAGATTTCCTGTAATACCAAAATCCATGGCAACATTCCGCTGTCACAATAAGCAAAATCGCGGAAGTAATGGTGAGCAGACATTTCGCCACCATAAACTGCATCCTCATTGCGCATCCGCTCTTTGATAAATGCGTGGCCAGTTTTGTGAACTAACGGTTTTCCACCTGCTGCTTCAACAAGTTTGATTGTATTCCATATCATGCGAGGATCGTGGACAATGGCTGCTCCTGGAGATCGGTGCAACATTGTTTCAGCCAAAAGACCTACCAGATAATAACCTTCAATAAACTCACCTGTTTCATCAAAGAAGAAACAGCGATCAAAATCACCATCCCACGCGATACCAACGTCAGCGCCATGTTCACGCACTATAGATGCGGTCATCTCGCGGTTTTCCTGAAGCAAAGGATTTGGTACACCGTTAGGGAATGTTCCATCCGGTTCGTGATTGACTTTTATCATATCAAAAGGAAGCAGTGGTTCAAGCAGATCCAGAGTTGGGCCAGCACAGCCGTTTCCTGCATTAACAACAACCTTCATCGGTTTTATAACATCAGGGTCAACAAAACTCATCAGGAATTCTATGTACTCGTCTTGCACAGAACCCTTTTCAGCTGTCCCCCGCGTTGCTACTTCAGGGAAGTTACCTGCTACTGCCATTTCTCCAATTTCATTCAGACCAGTATCACTACTAATCGGCTTTGAATCTTCACGCACCAGTTTCATACCATTCCAGCCGATTGGATTGTGACTGGCTGTAACCATAATTCCGCCATCCATTTTGCGGGCGAAAGTTGCATGGTAAATCTCTTCAGTTCCACAGAGACCGATATCCAGAACGTCAGCACCTGCATCACAAAGACCTGTAATTACTGCATCGGCCAGTTCCCTGCTACTGGTTCTGCAATCGTGACCTACAACAAACTTCTTACCCCCGGTAAAGATTGCTGTTGCGTGGCCTACTTTTTGAGCAAGATTATTGTCAAGTTCCTCAGGAACTCGACCTCTGATATCGTACGGTTTGAAACATTTTGGCAAGTTGGACATTGATCAAGCTCTCCTGTTTTTAGTAGTAAATTCCCCGATGCTTCTTTAATCGGGGCTTAAAGACAAGTCCTCGGTACAGTTTATTCGTCAGAATATTCCATCTGTTAATCTGATTTTTTCCATGGCTCTGAAACTGTGCAACATCTTCTGCAAGAGTTGGACCATACTCTTCCCTGTATTTGGAATAGATTTCGTCTTTGACATATTGATAGAGAGGAATCTCTTTGGCATACATATCGGCAATCTGCTGTCTGCTTTTTTCATCGGCCAGCAAGGATTTCGCAAACGTATTGTCGCTTGCAGTATTTTCCCGAGTATAAGCAATATTCAAGTCCGGATAAAAGAGCTTCTTCATCATCACTAGTGACTCATCAAAATGTTCCATCAGCCCGACAAAAACATTTTTCGATTCCAACAGCTTGATTGCCTGATCAAGATCAACATCCGGTGACAGCATTTTCAATTGATGATTGTGATGAGTCTCCCACTCCACCCATTTTTCCCAGGGGAAATATTTGAAGCCGAACTCTTTTGTGTAGTCGTCGTTATTGACATGAAACTGATAATGAGATGCTCCACGCTTGATTGGATCACGCAATAGCAGGAAATATTTTGTATCTGGAAAAACTTCCTCAACATTTGACCACAAAGCAATATTATGCCCGCAAATGCTTTTCATCCCCGGCATAATACTTTTCAACAGAGAAAGATCATCGGGATTGTATTTGGGGACAATAAATGAGACATCTTTGGGATCACCAGACTGTCTGGGCGCTAATAACGTGCCATCACAATGATGGATGCCAAAAGAGCTCCGCATCATCGTCTCTATTGTTTTTCCGCCAGTTTTCGCAACATGGACAAAAGCAAGCATCAACCAACTCCTACTGTTTATATGCTATCCATAACAGCTTTAATGATAGCTTGTTACATTGGCAATGTGAACCTGTTTTATGAGCTGATCATTGTTGTATAATATTGCGCCACACGCTTGATTTACCGAATTATCATAGCTTTGTAACGCACTGTGTAGTATATTATTGCCTTCAGGCAACACGCAATCGGAGAATACAATGGACAATGTAGACAGAAATATTCTGGAAATGCTGCAGTTAAATGCCAGAATTTCCAATGCTGAACTCGCTCGTGCCAATAACATGGCAGCATCATCCATGCTTGATAGAGTTCGACGACTTGAAGAACGTGGATATATAAAAGGTTATACAACAAAACTGGATAAGAAAAAACTGGGCTTGTCAGTTGAAGCAATTGTAATGATTTGTCTCGACAGACATGAAGCTGGCTCAATTGATGAATTTGAAGACAAAATTCGTGCAATTCCTGAAGTTACTGCGTGTTGGCATATTGCAGGTCGATATGATTATGCAGTTCACGTTTCAGTGCGTGACATTGAACATCTTGGAGAATTAGTAAAACACAATCTCGGTGCAAACCCGGGAATAGAAAAACAGGAAACCTTCCTTACCCTTTCAACGGTCAAGGAAGATTCAGGCATCGCTTTGCCAGAAACCACAGAAAGAGGCTCAAAATGAGTAACCCCGGAGTAGAACGCTACATCGCCGCAGCAAATGAAACAGCAGCTCGCAGAAAAGCTGACTGGGATGAAATGAAAAAATGCAAGTTCGACACCTGTGCAGTCCACGGACTTTACACAATGAACGAAGCACTGAACTCAAATCAGGGCTCTATCATTGAGCCAACATACATGTCAACTTCACAGACCTATCGTGATTCCGATGAAATGGAAGCAGCACTGAGTTACCAGATCCCTACCTGGTGTTACGCTCGAATTGCCAACCCTACTCTTTATTATTTTGAAAATACAATGGCGCTGTTGGAAACTTATGGCTCCGATATTGAAGCCACTTGTGTAGGCACTTCTTCCGGTATGTCTGCAATTATGGCTGCTACAGACTCTTTCTTGTCAGTTGACCCCGAAAACCCCGATGCACCACGCAACTTTGTTACAACCTGTCAGGTTTATGGTGGTACTTTCCAGCAATTCAATATCAGGCGTAAAGAGGAACAAGGCATAGATTGCCGCTGGGTTGTAAACTCAAACGACATGGATGAATGGGCATCAAAAATTGATGAGAATACTCGCTTTGTCTATGGCGAAATGCCATCGAACCCGGGGCTCGCTTTCTTTGATCTTAAAAAAGTAATTGAAATTGCACACAGCAAAGGCGTGCCTGTAATTATTGACAACACTGTTGGAACTCCAGCATTGATTCGTCCTCTGGTTCTTGGTGCCGACGTTGTAATTCAATCAGTTACCAAAACTCTCACTTCATCTGGCCTTGGAATTTGTGGAGCTGTAATTGCTCGTAAAAACATTACAAGCAACTTTGGCTCTGACATGATGAAAGCCGATTACGCAATGTATCTCAAGGCTCTGCCAAACAGAGACTGGGGACAAAACTTGTCACCAATGAATGCAATGATGTCTTTAACTGACATGCGAACACTACGTACAAAAGTTGATCTGTTCAGCCGCAACACTGAACAGGTTGCAGAATTCCTTGAAGGTCATAGCGGTGTTGAGTCTGTCAGCTATCTTGGTCTCAAGAGTCATCCACTTCATGAATTGGCCAGTGAATATATGTACCTGGTTGATTCAGAGTTCGATGCTCAATATGGTAAAAAGATTAATCGCTACGGTCATCTTCTTTCTTTCAATGTCGCAGGCGGAGTTGCCAATGCTCGCAAGGTGTTTGACGGATTGCAAAGAGTATGGCGCGCAACTGATCTTGGTCGCGTGAAATCTGTAGCCACCATTCCTGCAATTTCCACTCACTCACAACAAGGTGATGAAGGTCGTGAAATGGCCAACATCCCTGGCAACATGATCAGACTTTGTGTTGGTGGTGAACATCCAGACGATATCATTCGTGATCTGGATCAAGCACTTTCCTTGGTCGATGGGGAAATCAGTTATAAGGCTCCATCAGAATTCTCATATGGTGGCGCATCTGACTCAACTATGGCTAGAAAGTAGAGAGCTGCAATGACACTACTGTTTCATAGTACGAACGGCACGGTTGAAGAAGTACCTGTTGGCAGTGCACTACTGCAGGGTCAAGCTGGTGACAAAGGGTTGTTCATGCCAAACAACATTCCGCAGTTAACTGCAGAACTGTTAAAGCGAGCACGCGATTTGTCATACCCTGAGTTGGCAGTCGAAATTCTATGGCCTTATGTAGAAGGCACTTTTTCTCGCGATGAAATTGAAGAAATCTGTCACTCTGCCTATGACTTTGAAGTACCACTGGAAAATGTTACTGGCAACCGATTCCTGATGCGACTGGATCAAGGTCCAACTGCATCTTTCAAGGATTTTGCTGCCAGATTCATGGGTAGATCACTTGGTAAACTTGTTGCACGCCGCGGAAAAGATCTTTTGATTTTAACTGCAACTTCTGGTGACACAGGCAGCGCAGTTGCATCGGCATTCATGGGAGTTCCAGGAATTAAAGTTCTGGTTCTTTTTCCGGAAGATGAAGTTTCCGACCGTCAACGCAAACAGATGACAACCCTTGGCGATAACATTGCAACACTTGCTCTACCAGGAAAATTCGATGACTGCCAGGCACTGGTAAAACAAGCTTTTGCTGATCCGGATTTAGCAGACTTGAACCTTTCCTCTGCAAACTCAATCAACATTGGCCGGCTCCTTCCTCAGTCTGTCTATTACACCTACTCTGCTTCTCGCCTTGCCAATATCGCAGGCGGAGAAAAAGTTGTCTTCTCTGTTCCTTCGGGAAACTTTGGTGACATGATGGGTGGTATGTTGGCAATGCAAAGCGGTTTGCCGATCGAAAAGTTTGTTATCGCAACAAATGCAAATGATGAAGTTCCGCTATTTCTGGAAACTGGCAGCTACAGTAAACTTGTTCCATCGAAGGTATGTATCAGTAACGCAATGAATGTTGGACACCCTTCAAATCTTGCTCGACTGGTTTCACTTTATGGTGGACACATGGATGAAGTTGGCCAGTTGATAAAACCTGCCGACATGGAAAAGATGCGGAATGATCTTTTTGCCATTAGCATTAGTGATCAGGAAACTCGTGCAACCATTAAATCGGTTTACGAGAATCACGGCACAATGCTGGAACCTCACGGTGCAGTTGGTTGGGCTGGAATGATGCGTTATTTCGATGCTCATCCTTCTGACACAACTGCAATCAGTCTGGAAACTGCACATCCTGCAAAATTCCCTGATGAAGTTCGTGCATTGACAGGTTGCGAACCTGCTCTGCCTCCAAGTCTGGAAGGCATTGAAGAGCTTGATGAGCTTTACGGAGAGCTTCCTGTAGACTATGAAGAATTCAAATCACATCTGGTCAGGGAGTACAAATAGATGAAGTCGATTATCATTCTTGGCGATGGCATGAGTGACAAGCCACAGGAAAAACTTGATGGCAAAACTCCATTGATGGCTGCAAAAACTCCATTCATTGATGAAGTTACAAAACGTGGGCAGATGGGAACCTTTGATACTATTCCAGAGGGAATGCCTTTGGGTTCAGCGGTTGCCAATCTTTCTGTTTTTGGTTATGACCCTCGCAAAACTTTCCAGGGCCGCGGCGTTCTGGAAGCTGCATCACTTGGTGTTGAACTTGCACCCGGCGATGTAGCAATGCGCGTCAACTTGTTGACTCTGAATGATGATGACACTCTGAAAAACCATCACGGCGGACATATTTCTTCAGATGAATCTGCTCAGCTTATTGAAGCTTTGCAAAATGAGTTTGGTAACAAAGGTGATATGCCTGTCGAGTTTCATATGGGCATCAGTTACAGACATGTTCTGGTTTTCAAAGGTGGCTGGGCATCGGCAAATTTCAGCAGCTTCCCTCCCCATGATCACTTGAACGAGAAAGTTTCTGACTTGATGTGGACAGCCCTTGATGACACTGCAAACACAACTGCAGCGAGACTTGTTGAGCTGTTCAATCAAACCCGAGATTTCCTTCGCAACCATCCGGTAAATGTTGCTCGCAAAGCTGATGGCAAAGATATGGCAGAAGCAATCTGGCCATGGTCACCTGGTGTTCGCCCATCGATGCAAACAATGAATGAACTTTTTGGAATCACAGGCAGCGTGATTTCTGCTGTTGACCTTGTACGTGGGCTTGGCACTCTTGCTGGACTGAATATTATCAAGGTCGATGGAGCAACTGGTCTTTGGGACACAAATTACGAAGGCAAAGTTGAAGCTGCCCTGGATGCACTTGAGACAGATGATTTTGTCTACTTGCATCTTGAGGCAACAGATGAGGCATCGCACGCTCAAGACCTGGATTTAAAAATACAGTGCATTGAATATCTTGATCAACGTGTCGTAAAACCGGTTCTTGAAGGACTTGAAAGCCGTGGAATTGAGGCAATTGTTACCGTCTTGCCTGACCACCCTACATTTGTTTCCGATTTAGGAAAACACGGCAACGATGCTGTACCAGTTGCAATTTGGGACC
>JAAESD010000343.1 GCA_024229695.1 bacterium | reverse complement strand
GTGCCCATACCGATCGATATTGTTTACCATCAACCCAGACATGGCCCCATTCCAACTCGCCATTCTGAAGTTTAGAAACAGTTTCACTACTCCGTTTTTCAGGAATTGAATGAGAACCGGTTGCCAGCCACTGATTAGCATTTCCACGCAACAGCAACAATTCGTTATCGATTTCCTGTCTTGGCGAATAGCCATTTTCAGGATTCTGTTTTATCCCTGCACCAACTCGCGCACGCAAAGTTGATAGGCGTGAAGAGTCTGTTACAAGCTCCAGTCCAATCCAGCCGCCACCATGTCGACTTATTTCGCCACGCAATACTCGTTGATCGCCATCGGGATAAATTCTGTGCTCCTGTTGCAAGTGAATTTCCCGAGAAACACCAGGCCTGCTGACTACACTTGTTGAAGTGGTCCATTCAGATCGATCGCTTATTTCATATCCATAATCACGCAAAGAACCAGTTGCAAAACCGCTTAGAACCGTGCCATCGTGCTTTACCAAATCCAATCTGCATGGCAAGTTCATCTCTCTGATGCCAGCTTGTTGCCAAAGTGAATAGGCATCCCAATCACTCCACAAATCAGAGTTGTATCCACCTGATATATTACCAGTTTCTATATCATATGAAGCAATT
>JAAESD010000342.1 GCA_024229695.1 bacterium | reverse complement strand
TTATATCTTTACTGATTGTGCTCGTATCGTATGAACCATAACTACTCATCTGTGTTGAGTTTGGCACTGTGATTTGGAAAGTACCTGTATCGGCATTTGTGATGGCACCAATTTTCGAACCCGCCTCCTGGGCAATTGCCGTTGCTCGTTTTTTTGCATCACGAGTAGCTTTGGCAAGCATGTCAACGCGCTTTTTAGCGAGCTTTGTATAGGTGTACGAGGGGCGATCAATTGAAAGAGGCACCCCTTCACCAATCAAGGAACTGATCTTGCCGGAGATCATGTTGATTTTATCGACATCCCAGCTACCGATATTAACAACCTGAGTAGTAGTCCAAGTTGTTGATATAAGTTTCCCTGTTTCAGGATTACGGAAATCAGTCTTACGTGACCTCACTGTCCCTAATTTCATCTCATCTGGCTTAATCCCATTAGCCTGCAGAAAGGCTATGGCTTTTTCCAATGATGGTTTTAATCGCTGATAAGAAGTTTGCTGGTTATATCCAGTTTGTTTAACATATACAGACCAATCCACGTAGTCACTGGTAATCCGTTCCGTACTGGCTCCGGTCACAGTAATTGTGTCATTGCTACTGCGGACTCCTTTAACGAAGATCGCGGATGTTGCGACAAGACCTCCCACGAGCACAGCTGATGCGAATACCAATGGAGGAGTACGGCTTAAAAGCTGCCAACTATTTTTTCGAAAACTGCATATAAAGCCTT
>JAAESD010000341.1 GCA_024229695.1 bacterium | reverse complement strand
CGTAAGGTGATCCTTCAGATTTCAGAGTCATTCCCTAACAACACATCATGGAGATTTGTAGATGCAGAATACGTATTTGCAGATGCTATGAACCCATGGGGATTTGCAGAGGTAGTTAACTTCAACAACCTGGATGCAGATGCATTGACTACGGATTTCGTAGCAGTAAAAGTTGGTGATGTAAACGGATCAGCGTCAACTGCATTCGGATCAGCAGCACAGAACAGAACAATGAATGGCGCATTCAGCATCAACGCAACAGATGTAGCGATGGTAGCTGGCCAAACATACGAAGTAGCCTTCACAGCAGATGCAGCAGTAGAAGGATTCCAGTTCACAATGAACTTCGACGCTGACAAAGTTGCATTCGCAGGAATGAAAGACGGCGTAGCAACAGAGAAGCACTTCGGACTGGCTAAGTTGAACAAAGGAGCGATCACTGCATCATGGAATGCAGAAGGAGCTGCTTACGACTTCGCAGGCGAAGAGGTATTCACGGTAAGCTTTACAGCATTGGCAGATGCAAACTTGAGCGATGTATTGAGCATCAACTCAAGATTTACAGCAGCTGAGGCATACGCTGGAGCAGATCTACAGGATGTTGAATTGACATTCTCAGGATCAGCAGCGGACAACTACGCACTATACCAAAACACTCCAAACCCATTCAAGGGAGAGACAAACATCGCATTCGAGCTTGCACAGGCAGGTGAGGCAGTGATCTCTATCATGGATGTAAACGGAAAGGTAGTACGCGTAATTGAAGGTGATTTCGCAGCAGGATTCAATAATGTACGTGTAAATAACATCGAGGCAACTGGTGTTCTTTACTATACATTGGAGTCTGGTGATTTCACAGCTACTAAGAAGATGATCATCATCGAATAAAATTCGATATAAGGTTATAAATAAAAGGAAGGGCTGCCCATTTGGGTGGCCCTTTCCTT
>JAAESD010000340.1 GCA_024229695.1 bacterium | reverse complement strand
CAAGACCAGACAAGTCTTCTGTTGTTTCTCCGCCAGGCAACCAAGCGTAGGAAAGGTCAGTTGAGCCTGCAACTGTTAAGTCAATGAACCCTGTTCCGTCTCCACATGTTTCGTTTCCGAATGCCGATAAAACAGTAATATCATTATCAAAATCTACAACAACATCCAAAGTCATTGTACAACCAGCAGTATTGGTAACCGTTATACCATATGTACCAGCAGATAATCCAGTAATATCTTCTGTCGTCTCAGCATTTGGAGTCCATAGAATAGTTGCGCCCAATGTTCCTGCTCCACTAATGTCCATGTCTATTTCTCCGTCATTTCCTGCACAGCTTTCATTTGTTACAGAAAGAAGGTCTAGATTGAAATCTCCCTCACTTAATATTGTAACTGTTTCTGTAAATTGACAACCATCATTATCATCTGTTACTGTTACCGTATAATCACCAGCTGTTAAACCTGATAGATCTTCTGTTGTTTCTCCTGCTGGCAACCAAGAATAAGAAAATGGACCAACACCTCCAGTAACTGTTACATCAATCGATCCATCAGCATTGCCACAATTTTCAGCTGTAGGTTGAACACTAACAAGCATACCAGAAGTAGTATTTGAAACAGTAAACGTTTCTTCAGCTACACAACCACTTGTATTATTAATTACTGTTACCGTATAATCTCCTGCATTCAATCCTGAAATATCTTCATCTGATGCACCACTTGACCAGCCAAATGCAAGATCTGTTGATCCGCTAACTGTTAAATCAATAGCACCACTTGCATCAGAGCAACTCTCATCCGTCACAACTGCTGTTAACGTCAAATCAATGACCTCGTCATTCACTATCGTTATAGATTCATTGTGGACGCAGCCTGAATTATTATTGGTAACGGCTACATCATAGGTTCCGGCAGCAAGACCAGACAAGTCTTCTGTTGTTTCTCCGCCAGGCAACCAAGCGTAGGAAAGGTCAGTTGAGCCTGCAACTGTTAAGTCAATGAACCCTGTTCCGTCTCCACATGTTTCGTTTCCGAATGCCGATAAAACAGTAATAT
>JAAESD010000339.1 GCA_024229695.1 bacterium | reverse complement strand
TTTTAGTTGCTTTAACAATCACTTTACTTGCTGGCTGTTCACAGCAAAACGTCGACGATTTCCTTGCAGACTACAACATCCTTTATAAGGATCTGTGGACAGCTGCTGAAGGTGCCCGATGGGATGACAATACAAACATATGTGAAGAGAACTCACAGAAGAGAATTGTCGCAGAGCAAGCTTATGCTCAACAACTTGGCAGTGCAGAATTGATTGAGAAAGCACAGGCATTTCTTGAACGAGACAACCTGACTGAACTTCAAACAGCACAGCTGAACTACGTACTCCTTAATGCAGCAAAATTCCCAGGAACAATTCCTGAAACTGTAGACAAACTAATCAAGGCAGAAGCAAACCAGAACAGCAAGCTTTACACTTTTAATTACACAGTTAATGACCAACCAATCACTCCAAACGATATTGTAAACGGACTGGGATCATCAAGAAATTTAGCTGAAAGGCTTGAGCTATGGGAAGCAAGTAAAGCTATTGGTCCATCTTTGAAACCGGGATTAATTGAACTTCGCGATTTGCGAAACGAAGTTGCTCGCAGCATGGGCTATAGTTCATACTTTGGGCTTGAGTGCAGTGAGTATGGAATGAGTTCAACTGAGATGGTTGAGCTGATGGATGAGTTGATTGATGGTCTCAACCCATTA
>JAAESD010000338.1 GCA_024229695.1 bacterium | reverse complement strand
GGCCAGCGTGAGCGATCAAGCCGTCAACGAACAAATAGCTGGTCTCCAATCCCTAGCAGAACACCATCAACTAGGAACAGAAGAACAGGCCTGGCTCGCACCTCAACAAAATCCAGAACCATCTGAAGGGTCTTTCAATAGCAGCAACTGGCTGGTTCGGGTTGCCCTGCAACCCAGCAACATCCACCAGCTCATCGCCAGCAAAGAACTGCAAGCCCTCAATGGTTGGCATTGGCAACTTGCAGCTGGCGCTGGCATCGGCGACGGCTGGCAACTTTCATCAGACAACAAAAAAGGGATCAGCCAAAGAGAAGAGCTCAACGCTCTTCGCCTCGAGATTTCTCGCCTCGGAGGCCAGCTCACGCTTCTGCAGCAACCCAGCCAGCCAGATGATCGATTACCTGCTTGGCTGGATGCACCCTCAAGGCCACTGATTGAAGCTGTGAAGCAACAATTTGATCCAAAGCAACAACTAGCAAGAGGGCGATTACCAGGGGTTATTGGTTGATCAATACCTAAGAAAGAACGATCACAACTCGTATTTCTAAAATTTCAAAACTCGTCAACCCAATAAATAAATAACCCAAAGGCAAATGCAGGCGCTCCTTGCTCCTCATGAGGCCAACAGCCGAAAGCGGCGAATCAGCCCTGTATCTATTGCTACGCAGCATGGTATCAGGCAATACTCTTTCTCTCTTCACCAAAATCTAATCCTAATGAGATCGCAAAAATCAATCCTTCAATCCTTCAATCCTTCAATCCTTCGAAATTAATGTAGGAATCAACACTTCACTACTAATCTACAGACTTATGATCTGACTACTTGAAAACATCAGGCTACAAGCCCAAAATGCATAATCGGCATAATCCAAGAATGCACACTTATTGCAAACATGGGATGTTGGCACTACGCATAT
>JAAESD010000337.1 GCA_024229695.1 bacterium | reverse complement strand
TGCAGATATTACTACTCAGGCATCAGTTGCAGCCATAAAAAGTGCAGGAATTGAGCCTAAAGAAATTGGAGCATCTTACATTTCTAACGTTTTTGGAATTGCAGATAAGCAGGTACACATTGGTCCTGTCTTGATGAGTAGATTAGGAATTCCAGATAAACCATCATTAACTATTGAATCAGCTTGTGGAAGTGGTTCTGTATCATTTAGAGAAGCCTATGCAAATATCGCAGCAGGATTTTATGATTGTTTAATTGCAACTGGTGTTGAAAAAGTAACTCACACTGGAACTGAATGGACAACAACTTACTTTGCATATTGTTCTGATTTCTTTTATGAAGGTCAAGCAGGTGCATCATTTCCAGGACTGTTTGCATCTATGGCAAGAGCTTACTTGACAGAGTTTGATGCAACTGAAGAAGACTTTGCAGCAGTTGCGGTAAAGAATCACGATAATGGTGTATTAAATCCAAAAGCACACATGCAGAAAAAAATTACTGTAGATGATGTAATGAACTCTGCAGTAGTTGCTAGTCCTCTAAAACTTTATGATTGCTGTCCATTTTCTGACGGTGCAAGTTCTGTTATTTTATGTTCTGAGAAATTTGCAAAAGAACATGGTGGTGATTATGTTGAAGTAATTGGTTCAGGTCGTGGTGGTTCACCAGCTGCATTACAAGGACGTGAACACATGACAACAATTCCAAGTACTAAACTTGCAGCTGCTGATGCATACAAAATGGCAGGTGTTACTGCAAAAGATATTGACTTTGCAGAAGTACATGATTGTTTTACAATCGCAGAAGTTGTTGACACTGAAGATTTAGGTTTCTTTGATAAAGGACAAGGTATACAAGCTATTC
>JAAESD010000336.1 GCA_024229695.1 bacterium | reverse complement strand
TCTTCAATTCCTGAGATGCCAGAGTTCGATCCAGCAATCAGTCGTGCACCTCGCCGTCCAATGCTTCTCAACGACGCTGAAAAGAAACTCGCCCTGCACAATGCACTTCGCTACTTCCCTGTCGATATGCATGCAGAAATCGCCCCTGAATTTGCCGCTGAATTAGCTGAATTTGGCCGAATCTATATGCATCGATTCCGCCCTTCTTATAAAATGTACGCCCGCCCGATTGATCAGTATCCAGCCAAGTGCAAACAAGCTGCCGGGATCATGCACATGGTTCAGAACAATCTGGACAGTGCCATTGCGCAACACCCATATGAGCTGATTACTTACGGTGGCAACGGTACGGTTTTCCAAAACTGGGCGCAGTATTTGTTGACTATGAAGTATCTGTCAGAAATGACTGAAGAACAGACTCTGGCACTCTATTCCGGACATCCAATGGGACTATTTCCATCGCACAATGATGCACCCCGAGTAGTTGTGACAAATGGAATGGTAATTCCAAATTATTCATCGCCAGACGACTACACAAAAATGGCCGCACTTGGAACTACCAGCTATGGACAGATGACTGCTGGAAGCTTCATGTACATCGGACCACAGGGTATTGTCCACGGCACCGCAATTACAGTGATGAATGCCAGCCGACTTTATCTTGGTGGCGATGGTGATTTAACCGGCAAAGTTTTTGTAACAGCTGGCCTTGGTGGAATGAGTGGTGCACAGGCGAAAGCTGCAGTAATTGCTGGAGCTGTTTGTGTAGTTGCTGAAATCAATCCTGAAGCTGCAGTCAAACGACACGAGCAAGGCTGGGTTGATGAACTGTATGAAGATATCGACAAAGTGTTAGAACGTGCCAACGAGGCTCGCGAAGCCGGACAGGCAGTATCAATCACTTACTTGGGCAACATTGTTGATCTCTGGGAAAAGATGGTTGAAACCAACTTCCAGGCTGAACTTGGCAGTGACCAGACCAGTCTGCATATCCCGTTTGCCGGTGGCTATTATCCTGCTGGATTATCGCTCGAAGAATCAAATGCGATGATGGCCGACAACCTGGAACAGTTCAAAAAGCAAGTCTACTCCACACTGCGCAGACATGGTACTGCCGTAAATACAATGTGCGAACGTGGAATGCACTTCGGCGATTACGGCAATGCGTTCCTGCTTGAGG
>JAAESD010000335.1 GCA_024229695.1 bacterium | reverse complement strand
GGCTATAAAAATCATTCTATAATACAGAGAGAAGCACCTGGATATTCCAGGTCGATAAATTTGACTCTTGTTCAGTAGGGAAACTGCACATTGAAATTAAATAGAGCCGGCTTGATGCACTTGATGATTGTGTATATGGGCTGGGGTAGTACATATCTTGCAATCAGATTGGCCGTACGTGAGGGAGCTGGCTTTCCGCCATTTACCCTTGCGTTTGTGCGCGTAACAATTGCCGGTATTTTGCTTCTGGGATGGAATCTTGTTTTTCGTAATCGGGTGAAAATCACGCGTAACGAAGCTGCCGTGCTTGCAGCATTGGGTCTCTTGATGTGGACCGGCGGCAATGGACTGGTTACCTGGGCAGAGACAAAAATACATAGTGGATTAGCAGCACTTGTTGTTGCTATTCTTCCAGTTTGGATTTCGTTGATTGACATGGTAATTGACCGCAGATTGCCTCATTGGAAACTTGCTTTGTCTATTGTCATTGGAATCGGTGGAGTGGCAGTTTTATCCTGGCCAGACATCAGTTCTTCAAGCCACCAACTTGGACCGATGATCGGTTTGTTGCTGGCTCCGCTGACTTGGGCTGCGGG
>JAAESD010000334.1 GCA_024229695.1 bacterium | reverse complement strand
GAGCTTTATGATGTTACACTACAAGAAGTTTTGTATGCTCCAATGATCACAGGTATTACGTTAAATGGAAATCAACAATTAATTGTTACAACTGATGCTGAACTATTAACTGCTAATACTAGTGATCAAAACTATCTGTTAAATAAGCTAACTAATGATTTTGTATTAACTAATGCCAATAGTGTTTCCATAACAGGATTTGATATTAGTGGGGGCAGTATAATTTTTAGTCTAAATGGTGATCCTGGTGGTGAAGCTCGTCTATCATTCTATGGTCAATATGAAGATTTGGCAGATAATATTACCAACACCTCAGGTCTAGAGCTGATATCATTTAATAATTATTGTATCTCGGGCGAGTGTGATGATAACGGAGGCGGGACGCCTGATGACACAGAAAAAACCCCTGCTCTTGTTTTTGTAGAAAACGGTGACGGGAATCCATACAATGGACAAACATATATCTCTTCAGAAAGAGGAGCCTCTAGAAATGGAAATGGAAACTCTAACAATGCTTTTGGAAATATAGCTGACTGGTCAATAGACCTAACGGTTTCTGAAAAATCTCCTCAAGACGCTGCTAATAGCTGGGGTAATTTTACTGAATCAAATCATCCTGTTTATACTAATGGTGATGGATCTCAAGGGATGGTTCATAATGGAATGGGGGCTGTAGGATGGGCTTCATTTACAGCCAATGCTTATAACAGAGCTGCTGGAGTTGGATCTGTAGCCTTAGGATTTCACACAATTGCTGGGCCAAGAGATTCTGAATCAACTGGTATTACAGGTGACAATATTGGACAGCTTGCTGTTGGATGGTCAGTAAGAGCTACTGGGAATAGAGCTGTTGCTACAGGTCACAGAACAGTAGCTTCTGGTACAGATGCTGTTTCTATGGGGAACTGGAACTACGCAACAGGTGATGCAACAATAGCTCTTGGAAAAGAGAACTGGGCTGAAGGCGCAAGTACTGTTGCAATTGGATTTAAAAACCATGCCGCCGGTGGAGGATCAGTTGCTTTGGGTCAAGAAAATGTTTCTTGGGGAACAACTAACTTTACTTCAGGTTATCAAAATGTAGCTGGAGATACAAGTCAAGGTGTTGGTTCTGGAGGTAGTGCAACAGCTATGGGGAAATACAATGTAGCTTCTGCAGATGCTTCAATGGCTCTTAATAGACGTACAACTGCAACAAATCAAGCTGCTACTTCAATGGGGCTTGGAACAGTTTCAGACAATGTAGGAATGTTAGCTGTTGGTGTTAACAATGCTGCAGGGCTTGGAGATACAGGTAGTGACTACTATTATGTTGATGGGTCCTATACAGGAACTGCTGCTGGTGTAGCATTTGTTGTTGGTAATGGAGATATTGACTCTAGTAATGGTGGTAGAGGATCTAATTCTTCTAATGCGTTTATTGTTAACTATG
>JAAESD010000333.1 GCA_024229695.1 bacterium | reverse complement strand
GTTGGTTGGGATGATACTGCCGGAGACTACTGCTTGATTGTTTTGAGGGGCAAGGGTGAGCATCCACAAGTGTCCAAACGAGTTGAAATAACAAATGATTTGCTCGACAGCCAATTCAAGTTTATTAATGAATTTCAGGCAAAAGGTAATTCTAAACTTGCCCAGATTTTCTCTATGGTACAATTTGGTGATTACTATTCATGCCATCTTGCCCAGGTTGCTGACAAAGATCCTATGCCTGTGGCCAGAATTGATACACTCAAAGAGAGACTCACGGAAGGACTATAGTAGATGAAAGCACTAATTCCAGCAGCTGGAATGGGTACAAGATTGCGCCCACATACATTGAACAAACCAAAAGCACTGTTACCTGTAGCAGGAAAACCCATACTTGGTCATATAGTCGATGATCTATTGGAAGCCGGAATTGATGGCTTTGTAATAATTATCGGTTTTTGTGGCGACTCAGTGCGAGAGTGGTTTCATAAAGAATACCCTGAAGTTGATGTTACTTTTGTGGAGCAAGCTGAAATGCTTGGCCTAGGTCATGCGCTGTGGACTGCACGTGAAGCAATTGGTGATAATCCATTTTTCTGCATCCTTGGGGATACAATTCTGAAAGCCGATTATGCATCATTACTGGCTGCAGAAGATAACTGTATAGCAGTTCGTGAAGTGGATGACCCAAGACGGTTTGGTGTTGTAAGGATGGATGGTGATTCTATTGCTGAGTTTGTTGAAAAGCCGGAAATACCACCAAGCAATCTGGCAATTGTGGGAGCATATTTGATAAGAGATGCATCGGCATTATGGAATGCTATGACAGATATTATTGAAAACAATAAACGCAATAGAGGTGAGTTTCAGCTTACTGATGGGCTGCAGGATATGCTCGCTCAGGGAATAAAGTTCTCAATCGCACCAATTGAAGATTGGTATGATTGTGGTGCAAAAGAAACCTGGATTGAAACTAATAGAGTATTACTTGAGGGTTCAAAATCCGGAGATTACTCTCAATGCAGTATTGCCAGTGACGTTGAAATTGTTGATTCAAAAATTGGGGCTTTTGTTTCTATATCAGCAGGAGCAGTAATCAGGAATTGTGAATTAAGTGATTGTGTGATTGGTCCCAATGCCAAAGTGATCGACAGTAAATTAAGTGACAGTTTGGTTGGTGAGAGTGCATTAGTTAGCAATTATACTGGCAGTGTGAACATTGGTGATTGGTGTGAACTGGAATCAGGAAGTACAAAGGAACAGAAATGAAAAAACATTTGTTTACCAGTGAGTCTGTTACAGAAGGACATCCGGATAAAGTAGCAGATCAAGTGTCAGACGCAATACTCGATGCAATGCTGGCTGATGACCCGGAAAGCAGGGTAGCATGCGAGACAATGGTTACTACAGGCATGGCAATTGTTGCAGGCGAAGTTACAACAGAAACTTATGTAGAGATTCCAGAATTGGTTCGTGGTGTAATCAAAGACATAGGTTATACATCAAGTGAATTCGGGTTTGATTCTGAAACTTGCGCTGTACTGCTTTCCCTTGATAAGCAAAGCCCAGATATCTCAAGAGGATTAATAGAAGATGCTGGGCATGAGCAAGGAGCCGGTGATCAGGGGCTGATGTTTGGTTATGCCTGCCGCGAAACAGATGTTTTGATGCCGTTGCCTATAACACTCTCACATCGTCTTGCAATGCGGTTGGCAGATGCTCGTAAAGATGGCACCTTGCCCTGGGCATGTCCGGATGGCAAGACACAGGCTACAGTTCTTTATGAAGATGGTTTCCCAAAAGCACTCGACACATTGGTAGTGTCTACAATGCACACTGACAATGTTGAGCAACCTGAAATCAGAGAAGCTGTTATTGAGTCGGTAATCAAACCTGTTATAGCTGAATTCGATATCGATTCAGATGACCTGAAAATACACATAAACCCGACTGGAAGGTTTGTGATTGGTGGTCCACAAGGAGACTGTGGTTTGACTGGCCGTAAAATTATTGTCGATACGTATGGCGGCAGCGCTCCTCACGGTGGTGGTGCATTTTCAGGCAAAGATCCATCCAAGGTTGACAGGTCGGCAACTTATGCTGCGCGTTATGTAGCCAAGAATATTGTCGCTGCCGAACTTGCCGATAGATGCCAGGTTCAGGTTGCGTACGCAATTGGCGTTGCAGAGCCAGTGTCTTTGATGGTCGATACTTTTGGTACAGGAAAACGTCCTGACAAGGAGATAGCAGACATTGTTGCAAAGTTGTTTGATCTGACTCCAAAAGGTATCATAACAAAACTGGATTTGAAGAGAGCAATTTACAGGGCAACTGCTGCATATGGGCATTTTGGCAGAGAAGAAGAAACTTTCACCTGGGAAAAAACTGATATGGTTGATCAGTTGCAGGCAATGCTTTAAAGATTGTAATTATAAAAAAAAAGGCTGAGCCATTTGGCTCAGCCTTTTTTGTAAGAGCTATAAACTATGGAAGTAGAACTTCAACGATAACTGTGTCTGTTCTCGTTAATGTTGACTGGTAATCATATACCGATACGGTAATAGTGTCTAATCCTGCGTCATAAAAGTCAAATGTATGCAATGGAGCCCGAACATTATCATAAATTCTGCTTGGGGTTTCCCAAGTGCTCTCAAAGCGGCTATAATCACTGCCAGGTCCAATTCCACACATCTCAACATCCAGTCCAAATTGAACAGTAGCAGTACTACTGCCATCAGGATAGCGACCGTATGAAGCATCCTCAACGGTAGGAGTGAAGCGTCTGGAGTCGATTTTTTCCCTGTCAGAATTAGTTAAAACAACTTCTGATCTTCCATCCCAATCTGGATTTTCTTCAATCCAGTCTTCATCGGGGAGCAATTCGAAATTGGCATGTAATACTTCACCGTTAGGGTTGGTTCTGTCATCAGCCATAATCATTAAAAACCCGTTAGCCTGAATGATGGTGTCTTCTGGGAATGTCCAACGCCGTGGGAAAGATACGTCATTACTCAGGTACCAGTCTCCAATATTAATATCTGCTGCAGTGCCGTTATACAGTTCAATCCATGATGGGAATAGACCTGGATGGTCTGGATCCTCAAATGCTGAAGTATTGTGAACCATAATTTCGTTTATGACCAGACTTCCAGTTGGGTAGGTGCCATTTTCACTACTAATTATTTCAGGGTAAGAAGGGGATGGCTCACTCATCTCTACCCAGGAAACTGTAACAGACGTAGAAGGAAAAGCTTGGACAGTCATAACATCAGATAGAACTGTAATTTCTCTGAACCAGGTTTCTCCATCGCCATCAGCATCTGTAACTGTAATTTCAACAACGTAAGTTCCTGGCTCTGTGAAGATATGGCTGACAACGGAGCCGTGCCCGGAGCTGCCATCTTGAAAATTCCAGTCAATGTTCAGATAAGTGTTGCCGCCTGTTGGGGTGTCAAGCAAGTTCCCACCAGTAGCATACGCGTTGAATTGAACTGTCAACGGTGCAGCGCCACAATCAGTTGAAGTATCTATTCTACTAAATGCAGGGACACGGTTTTCTTCAGTAGAACAACCTGAAATCAAAATTCCAGCGATTAGCAGGAGAAAAATTAAATTCGTACGCATTAGCTATGCTCCATCGATAACAGAAAATACCTAACTATGACAGATGTCAAAGTTGTCAGTTTATGTGCACCATCAAGATAAAGAGTGACAGCCAATCAAGCAAGTTGTCAACGGCGCAATCTTGCATGAAATATTAAGCCGATTATTCCATAAAGCATATTGCCCGACCAAGCGGCCAATACGGGAGCCATCGCACCATTGTGGCCCAAAGCTCTTCCGAAGTGCATTGCTATATAATATGCGAAGCTGACCATGATTGTCCAACCGAAACCTGCCGCAACCGTTGTTTTGCGATTTCCTGAAGCAAGCAGAATCCCCAAAAATACAATTACCAGGTGCACAACCGGGAATGAAAATTTAAATTGAAGGTCTACATCATATTCAACAGCATCACCGCCAGCTGCTCGCACAAGCCTGCTCATCCTCAGAAGTTGCCTGCTATTCATGTCTTCGGCTCTTACTCGTTCACGACGCAATCCTTCAGGAGTGATGCCATTGAGGCCTGTTTTTAATTCTTCAAAGGGAGTAATTATTTCACCATCGGGCGAAAAAATACGATGCGTCCCTCTGTGCAGTTGCCATTGGCCATCAACCCATTCAGCTTCATTTGCGTCATATCGCTCTTTTACAATCGATTGCTCAACTATTAGAGCCCTGAATCCGCTGATAAAATCTCGAGTGGGTACGAACGTTCGAGCATAATACAAGTAGCCATCAGTTCCGTGGGAGGCTATGTCCGAGGTGGGTCTGGCACGGTCTTGATGTCCCTGGAGTTCGACTTCCCAAATGTGGTTTGAATTGCTGTTAGCATATGAAACAACATACTCACCCCACAAAAATGAGAAAAAAGTCATAAAAAGGGCGGCAAATAGAAGAGGACGAGTTATCTGTAAAAGTGATCTGCCAGAGGCAAACAGTGCTGTCGTTTCATTATATCTGGACATGTTGCCAACAGTAAAAAGTGTGGCCATGAGCATTGCGATTGGCATCGAAATATCTGCAGTCCAAAGTGCTCTGTACATATAGTATCGCCCAATGAGCGATATGGAGGCGTCGTTATCAATGAAACTTCCGATATGGTCCATTAAATCAACAAGCGTAAATAGTGCTACAGCGCCCACGAGAGTTGCAAAAAATATGCGAACGAAGTTTTTCATAATTGATTTTTGGATAATCATGAAATCGATGTACTCTCTTTGGGTATTTTAGGAGATGAGCTTTGTTTCCAATGGAAAATTGGAGTTTCCCTTAAAGTTAACATAAGTGCAGGTATTGCCACAAGAGTGAGAACGATGTTTGCAAGCCACATTGCCAAAGCTGGATGCATCATACCGCGATCAGCCATTTTTTCGCCGCCTACAAGGAAAAGATAATAAACTAGAAATAACCCGATAGCGAGACTCAGTGAGACACCTTTTCCGCTACGTGCAGTTGAGATGGCCATTGGCAAACCGAGTAAAACAAATACCAGACATGCACCTGGTATAGCAAATTTCTTATGAAACTCAACCATGAATCGGTTGGATGCAGTTTTGTATGATGATTCTAACCGCTGCTGGTGTGCAATTGAACGGGATGTTAATTCTGATTCCTGGCGAGTGGCTTTGATTAGTGCTTTTTGAGTTTTACGTTTTGAAGTTGAAGCTTTTGACCCTTTTAGCAAGCCATTCCGATTTTCCGGGTCAAGTAATTTCCATTGTCGCTCAAGAAGTTTCGTAGATAGTGCAGTGGCTTTGGAGGTAGCTTTATCACGGCGAAGGTTTTGTTTTTCAGAAGCTGCAAGCAATGCACGGAGATCCATTTCCCGGTCGCCTCTTGCAGTACGCTTGTTGTCTTCCATGTCTTTTTTAACATCTTTTATAAATAGATTGTGCTGCCCAAATTGTGTTATTTCATAACGGGACAGATTGTTGTCCTCAGGAAGTTCGTGAATTTCTCCATCATGTAATTCTATCATCAGAGCATCGCTCTGGTCATGAGATATTATTGTACCCCAGGTAGCTGTTGTAACTGTAGGAGCGGGGTCTCCAGGAGCATCTTTTTCGATGATCATCACATCTTTGATAATCCCGGCTTTTTCGTCTTTTTCTTTTACGTAGATTGTAGTGTGGTCAGTGATTTCAGTGAACATTTGTTCTCTGATTTCCATCATCGGTCTTTTATGGTTGATGTCATATACAAGGTTAGCTAGTCTATGGTTGGAGTCAGGGAAAACGAAGTGGTTGTAGGCAATCATGGATAGTGTTACAAACAATGAAGCAGCAAGCAGTGGACGTAGAACTGAAACCAGGCCGAGACCGCTTGCCTTCATTGCAGTGATTTCACCATCGGCTGCAAGTTGGCCGATACCCATTAAAATGCCAACAAGAACTGCCATTGGTATGGTTAATGCAAAAGTATGACCCAGGCTCAAGACGAGAACTTCTGTTGCCGTGTGAAAAGGGACACCTTTGGTGACAAAAAGATCAACAAAATGACGCAATACATCAATCAGCATAACGAATGTGGCTACGCTGAAGCCAAACAAGAATGGTCCTGTTGTACTGCGAATGATATGTTTGTCAATCAATGACATAGGTTTTGTTGTACCTTTTTGTGTAGCCATTTGTGGCCATTATGACCACTGTTGTGGACGAGTAACGCTTTGACTGAAGTTTAGGACGAAGAGGCCAAGTACACAACCAAAGATAATGATCAGTTTTTCTGTCTTCTAAAAAGGGAACATTCGTTTGAAGATAACTACCAACAAATCAGCACTGTATATACTTGTGCTCTTGTTGTTATTCAATGCGAATACTCTGGTTGCGTCTGATTTATTATTGCCTGGCCTTGATCCAATTCTTAAAACTACAGATGACCCCAGACTGTTGGGCCCAGACCGGATAGTCCAGCAAAATCGCCTGAAGGCGCTTGGTGTGGATTTGCCTGCCCAGGATTGTCGCCCAACTTTACTGACCATTATACGCAGTTATATGCATGATAAGTTCCACTTAGATTTAGTTCGGGAAATAAGCTTTACGGAAATATCAAGTACTCTGGGCATTGCTACAACTTTCAGGCATCCGGAGTTCTTTTTCCTGGAGCAAAGTTTGTACGAACTTCCAGGTGGGTTTGTTTATACTCCCGCGCGGGACATCGACAACAGGAATGTAGATCTATTTGTTGACGATATTGATTTGGTTTCTGACAGGAATAATAGAGTTACTAATATAACCAATATAAGTAAAATGCTCGATATAAGAGGTGGAACAAGCTCGTCACAAAGTTCTCAGGGAATTAATCTGACAATACCAATTAAATTACCAAAGACATTGGAAAAAATAATTGGTCGCGGCGATAAGACAAATATCAGGATTTCTGGTCGTGAACATATTTCAATTTCTGGAGAAAGCTCAGTAAGTAACAGGTTTACACCAAATGAGCGGCGCCAGAATCCAAGCTTGTTTCCAACCCTTGATATGGAACAGCAATTGCAAATCAGCATGTCGGGGCAAATTGGCGAAAAGATTCATCTTGAAGTTGACCATAACAGTGAGGCTATTGGCCCCGATGGGACCAAGATTCGTTTAACTTATGAGGGCAGCGAAGATGAAATAATTCAAAGCATTGAAACGGGTGACGTTGGGCTTACACTACCAGGTAGTCAGCTACTTGGTTATAGCTCGAACAAGTCCGGACTCTTTGGTGTAAAAGTAACTGGCCAGGTAGGGCGAGCAGATTTTACAGTTGTTGCATCAAAGCAGAAAGCCGAGAGTGCTTCAAAGTCATTTAATAGCCAGGGTGGCTCTGTCAGTGATCATATAATTGAAGCTTACCGATATTTGAATAACCGGTTTTTCAGACTTGATCTCCCGCCGAACGATTTTGTGCTGCACGCACAACCTGATTCTCCAGGCCGAGATAGACTTAATGAATTTATCGATTTGTCATCACTACGTGTGTTTCGTTTTGTAGGTGCAGGCAGGCAACAGGATGGCGATGTTCGTTATGTTGTTGGTGTTACTGATGAATCAGGTAGATGGGATGAAAATGGGTATATTGCCAATCAGCTTCTGGATCCTTCAACATATATTCTTGGAGAGCTTTGGAGACCTGTAGAGGCAGAGATACTTCAAGACCAAAATGGTAATCTGGTTGCAATAGATTTATTACATGAATACAGTTATCACGACGTTCTGGTAGCAACTTACAGTGTCTTGAATGCAGCCGGTGATTTGTTGTACAAGGTTGGAGATGTTGCAGGCGAGGATGAAGATAACCAGTGGGATGGTGGTGACGGTCAAGTCTATTATCGGATGAAACTGCTGAAACCACAGAATCCAGAGCCTTTTACCTGGCAATATGTTTTACGCAATATTTATCCTCTGGGTGGTAGTAATATTGACCCGGAATCCTTTGATTGTCGTGTTGAAATAAATATGCCAACAGACTTTCCTGATATCGATCTGGATTTGCAAGGCAACGGAAGTGGATTACAATGGTTGAGGATATTTGGTTTGGATCGGAAAAATCTCCAGGGCGAAGATGGAGCTGATGGCCTTGTTGACAAAAATGACCCATATCTTTTTGATTTGCAGAAGGGGTTGTTGAAGTTTCCACTTGATTTTGCTCACCCATTTGATGGCGACCCGGCATACTACACTTTGTTTGCAGACAGCTCGGCTTTCAATTTTGAGGAATCTCTGCTTGCGAGCAACCTGATACCTGAAATATATGATCCAGCTACTACAGAATCCCAGATGGCCAGTTACACGCAATTCAGAATTATTTCATCACACGCTGCAGCTTCCAGTTCATTTAATCTTGGAGTTTCCAATCTTGAGGAAGATTCTGAGACTGTGATATTGGATGGCAGGACCCTGGTTCGTGATGTTGACTACACCATTGATTACATGTTT
Source organism: bacterium (assembly GCA_024229695.1). Classification (GTDB taxonomy): domain Bacteria; phylum Krumholzibacteriota; class Krumholzibacteriia; order LZORAL124-64-63; family LZORAL124-64-63; genus JABIBH01. Next base: position 49,148 of record JAAESD010000333.1, on the reverse strand, counting down.
GGTCAAATTACTCTTAAAGGTGAAGCTGCCTCAAGCATGGGGGCAGATTCACAGATATCCGTCGATTACCAATATGCTCCGTTTATGGGAGGCGGCAATAGCACGCTTCTAGGTTTGAATATGGGTTATGATCTTGGTCGGGATAACAGGTTTTCAACAACCTGGCTTTACGAAAGTACTCAGGTAGTTGGTCATAAGGCAAAACTTGGTGAAGAGCCAAGCAGGAACCTGGTTGGTAATGTTAATGGGCAGCTGACTATCCGTCCACACTTCCTGACAACTGCAGCAAATATTTTGAGTCGTCACAATAGTGATCGCGAGAGCTCAGTTCAGATAAGTGGCGAGTTCGCTTTGAGTGTCCCTAACCCCAACACATTCAACGAAGTTTATGTGGAGGATTTTGAGGGAATCGATTCTTCGGACATAATGCCAACAAGCAGGCTGTCCTGGTCTAAAGCCAGTATCCCAAGTCATGGACTTGATATGTCATGGACTGGGGAAACAGGCGATGAACGTATTTATTCTACAGGCGGACGAGTAGACACTCGATGGTATTTACCAAAGAGTAATACTCTTCGCAGATATCTCAATCCTCTTCTCAAAGAACAAGAAGGCAAGGAAACGCAGCAAGTTCTGCATATGTATATGGACTCAGGTGAAGATGAGTGGGGTCCGTTGCACTGGGGTGGATTGTTGCGTGGCTTGGGCAGAAGTGGTGTCGATTTGACAAAGACTCAGTTTATTGAGTTTTGGGTGAACGACTACCAGCTTAATTCTGAAAACAGGACAGGAACTGTACATATCGATTTTGGATATATCAACGAAGACTTTTATTGGCCGGAAAATGAGTTCAGTTCTGTTGATACCATGACCTATCAGAAAGAAGATGATGGTGATGGTGTATTTACAATAGATGAAGATGTTGGGCTTGGCGACAATGCCGTGCTTGATAAGTTTAGCGCTGATTATGTCAATGACAATGATCCATATCCATGGATTAACGGAACTCGAGGCAATAACCGTGAAGACTCCGAGGATCTGGACGGGGATACGGTATTTGACAGGCAGGATGGGTTTTATACGATATCGGTGGCTATGTCAGATTCAGCCATGGTTGATGTTGTTCGTGATTACGATCACTCTCTTATTGGCACGAATCTGGATAATGATCTGGCGTGGCGAAAATATCGAATTCGACTTGGTGATGCTTTGCCGGTAAGCCCTCCAGGAGGCACTACTGCTTCTCTTGCGACAGTTACTCATATCCGTGTCTGGTTTGAGGACGATGACGCAGCCCCTGGTACACATCGACGAGACCTTCAGATATCGGAACTGAAGTTTCTTGGCTCAAGATGGGAGCGAGAGGGTGTACGTAAAGTTGCTACAAATGAGAATCCTGAAGAACAACTTCTTACTGGTGCCGAAATAGGCGCCAATGAAGGTTTCTTTATTGGAGAAGTGAATAACAAGGAAAACCCTGATTATATACCACCATTTGAGCTTTACGTTGAGCACAATATTCCTGAGAAGGAACAGTCCATGGTTCTGGATTACCAGAATCTGGAGCAGCAGCATTTAGTCAGAGCAAGCAGGGTGATGTCGCCCATAGGTGATGACTATACACAATATGAAAGATTGACATGGTATCTGTTTAATCCTGACCAAAGTCAGTCGGAGATGGATCTGTTTTTCAGGCTTGGTGCAGACACGCTGAACTATTATGAGGTAAGTTACAGGTTTGATGAGAGCTCTGGGCCTAGAACCGGGTGGAAAGAATTACGAGTAGATGTTGCCGAGCTGAGTAATACCAAGCTTGATCCTCGTGATCCTGTTTCTGGCTGGATCGAAACAACTATCAATGATCCTGAAACCAATGATGAATATCGGGTTCGAGTAGTTGGTGCTCCAGATCTGAGGCACGTTAAACGATATTATATTGGAACAGCTAACCTTGAGCATGAAATGCCACAAAGTGGATATTTTTATTTTAATGATGTGCGGCTGAGAAAAGTGAAACGAGAGGTCGGAATAGCAGAACGATTGGGTGTGCGGCTTAATATGGCCGATGTCATAAAAGTGGATCTTGATTGGTCTAAGCGTGATTCAGATTTCCACGGATTGAATGCAGAGGTTGGCCAGGGATTTACAAATGAAAATCTCAACTTGAGTACAAACTTCAAGGTTAACGATTTTATCCCAATGCTCGGTTTTCAACTCCCTATTACACTTGGCAGGCAAGAAACAACTCGACGACCAAAGTATCTTACAAACAGTGATATAGAAATTATTGATGAGGATCTGCGAATTAGCCAATCGACATTGGAAAATCGTGAGAATTTTTCTATTCGATTGCGGAGGAATCCATCACGGTTGGCAATAACCAGATATATGCTTGATCCGTGGAATTTATCTCTGAGTGGATCAAGGGCCAGCTCCACTGCGCCTCTATCTCATGGTTGGAGTTCCGGATTACAGGGATCAATAAGCTATGACTTGCGCATATCTGGAAATCATACTTTGGCTGCCCTGGGGCCAGTAAGACATGTGCCACTGGTTAGAAGTATTGGGCTTTTACCATCGAAAATCTCTCTTTCAGGTAATTTCAATAATACTGAACGGAAAACTGAAAACCTGAGTCCAATTAGTGGCGAGTTTGTGCTACAACCAGTTAACCTGACAAAGAGAGGGACTCTAACCGGTAATTTTGATTACAAGCCACTGCCAATAAGTGAGTTGAGTTTAACCTTGAGGTCTGAACGGGATATGTTCAGAGAGCAAAAGGTTATGGGTGTAAATATTGGTAAGGAAAATCAGTTCAATCAATCTGTCCAACTTAAATTCCAGCCGCCAACCAAGCTTGGATTGCCTGACAAGTGGTTTACCAGACCAATACGAGATGGATTCAGAGCTCTTCAGTCAATAAAGCCGAGTGTAACTTTCAATGGTTCTTTTCGGGATAATCATGGGCCAAATATCAGGCAGACTGGTGACCCAGAAGGAATCAGAACTGCTGGAGCTAGTGGCGACTGGAATATTAGAGCAACAGTTCCACTAAATTCACTTGTAGACACATGGTTTCCGGTCAATACAGGCATGTCAGACGCAGACAGAAAAGCCAAGATAGAACGAGAGAAGAAGCTGAATAAACGCCGTAACAGGCGACGTAGTTCCGGTCGGGATGTTCCTGAAGCTGTAGGGCAGCAGGACATACAGCAGGGTGCTGTGCTTAGTGATGAAGAGCGTCGTATACAGGAAGAAGAAGCTCTTTTACAGGCGGCACTTGATCGAGAAGCAGCTGAAGAGGAAGGGCGAACTGCTACTGACCCGGATGAAGATCAGGTTGATGATGAGCAAGAAGTTATAGAAGAGTCTGATGGCGGGAGGAAAATTAATATACCAAATCCTCTTAATCCTTTGCTTTACGTACTCAGAAAAAGTAATCCCGTACAAATCTCTTACTCAATTAAAGATGAGAGCAACTACTCCAGGATGCTTGGGGAGACACCATTCTGGTATAAAGTTGGTATATGGGATGAACTGGATCTCCCGGATTCTCTTTATGCAACCAGCAGTTTGTCAGACAGATCTACGATTTCACTATCGACTAATACCAAGTTAGGTCGATGGGTGACAATGGACTTCAAATTTAACAGCATGGAAAGTGGTCGTTCTGTTGGCGGGAATGAAACCAGGTCAACTCAAAAGGATTGGCCTGATGTGAGGCTTTCTATTGGTGGGGTGGAGAAATTACGTATTTTTGGAGGCCATGATAATGATGGAATATTCAGATCGTCAACAATAGATATGAGCTTCAAAAAGAGTACAACAGTTAATGGTTACACAGAAACTGTTTATAATCCAAAGCATACAACTGTAATCAATCCACGTTGGAATATGACATTCAGTAATGGGATGACGACCTCGTTGAATGTAAATTATTCAAGCGACAACATGGAACAGAATGGTACTCTGAGCAAAGGTAACAGACTTAACTTTAGTACACAGTGGCGACATTCATTCAGTGCAGAGAGGCTGCTTTCAAAAATCGGGTTATACAGGCCAGGAGTACCGCCTACAGTTTCAATGGATTTGGATCTCAGCTTCAGTAGAGATGCAACAGACCGCTGGATGCCTGGTAGTAATCGGGAAGGCGAATCGGATACACAGACCGGAAATACCAGAATGAGTATTAACCCAAGGCTGAGTTACCAGATATCCAGGAACTTGTCAGGTGCGTTGCGCTTTTTGTTCAGTCGGGATAAAATTCATGAATCTGATACAATAACCACAAGCCTCGGGATTGGCGTGGAGTCTACTTATGTATTCTAAGGTTTTACTAATTACCTGGTTTATTATTTCAATATCAGCAGGAAATGCTATTGGCCAAAATCAATACTCTTTTTCGGGTAAAAGAGCAATGGAATGGATTGAATATCAGTGTCAATTAGGGCCGCGGACTATCAACTCGGTTGGTAGCAAAGCGTTACGAGATTCTGTTAGTTCATTGTGCAGTAGTCTTGGTGTTGAATTTACTTCAGTGCAGTTTCAGGTAGCTGATCCATATGGTAGCAGTAATCTTGAACTTACAAATATGCTGATTTCGCTGGGCCCAAAGGGTGGCAAAAGACTATGGCTGGGTGCTCACTATGATTCCAGGCCAGTATGTGATAAAGAAATTGATCCGGTGTTGGCTGCCATGCCTTTAGTGGGGGCTAATGATGGCGCAAGTGGCGTGGCCGTGCTTTTGCACCTTGTAGAATTGCTCCACTCTGCAGAACTGAAATTTGGCGTCGATATTATCTTATTTGATGGAGAAGATTATGGTCATTCTGGTGATGTCGCCGGCTTTTGTCTCGGTTCCAGATATATGGCCAAAACATGGAACAAATTTGGTTCTCCATTAGCAGGATATGACCCTGTTGGTTTAATACTCTTGGATATGGTTGGTGAGCATAATTTGAGAATACCGATGGAGTATTACTCTATTTCCAGGGCGCCAGATTTTACACGACTTGTATTTCAGCGAGCAGATCAACTTGCATTAGAAGCATTTGTGCCAGTTGTAGGTAAACCTGCCTACGATGATCATGTACCCTTCTTAGATACTGGGCTTCCTGCAGTGGACTTGATAGATTTCGATTTTCCGCAATGGCACACTTCTGGAGACGTTCCTTCGGTATGTAGTCCGGAAAGTTTGCGCCAAGTTGGTGAGTTGGTGCTTGATATTTGTTTAAATCCTTTATTCTAATCTATCGATTTTACTTGAATTAATTCACTACTTCAGGTTATATTGGTACGACTTCATATAAACGCCGCCGCTGGCGGTTTTGAGGTGGGCGTAAGTCCACTTCTTTTTTTAGCGTCTCAGTATTGAAAGGGGATGGTATGCTTCAAGATTCTAAAGCACTTGCAGACAGTGTTATAACAATGCTGGAACAACCCCTTGCTGACGAAGGCTATGATTTACTTGATGTTAGAATATTCAGAGGTGGCGGCAGACTTACACTGCGAATTTATCTTGATATGGAAAATGGTATCAGGATTGATCAATGTACAAAAGCTGCCCGAAGTATAGATTATTTGCTTGAGGAATCTGATATACTTCCAGAGTCAAGTGTTGTTGAAGTGTCATCACCTGGTGTTAAGAGGCCTTTACGGACTAACGAGCATCTCAATAACGCTTTAGGTCAACAAGTTACTGTAAAGTTGGTTTCACGTAAAAACGTTAAGGGCGCACTTCACTCGTTTTCTGATGATGAAATTGTTTTACAACAAGACGGCAAAGAAGAGAATCCATCGTTTTCCAGGTTGGAAATTGATTCAATAAATTTAAATCCGGAATTTGATGCTCAGTTTTTTATCAATGCGGATAGACGGAAACGCAAAGAAGAGAAGAGAAAAGTTCGGCAAGAACGCCGAACAAGACAAGATCGCAAGTAATTTACTTTCGATAATAAGGTTAAACAGGAGCAGGTTATGGCGGAGAAATTTGACATATTACAAGCGCTTTCAGCGATTACTCGAGAGAAAAATATCGATAGAGATATTGTTATCGAGTCACTTGAAGCAGGACTTCAGTCTGCAGCCAAGAGAAAATTTGGCAATGAAGCAATCATTGAGGCTAAGATTGATGAAGAAAACGGCACAATGACTGTGGAGCAGATCCTTAATGTTGTAGATGAGATTGAGGATGAAGACGCTGAAATTACTCTTAAAGACGCCAAAGCTGAATATGGATCAGACGTTGGTATCGGTGACCAGATTCGGATAGACTTACCTTTATCTGAATTCGGTAGAAATGCAATCCTTGTTGCCAAGCAAATTATTGTGCAGAAGGTTCGCGAGGCCGAGCGCGCCAGGATTTTTGATGAGTACAAGGATAAAGTAGATACAATTGTAACAGGTACAATACAGCAAGTTGATCGTGGCAATATCCTGATTAATCTTGACCGTGTTGAAGCCTTATTGCCATGGCGTGAACAAATTCGTGGTGAAAAGCATATGCAGGGCAGATCTGTAAGGGCTTTTGTTATTGAAGCATTGGACAATGCCAAAGGACCACAAGTTATTCTATCTAGAGCTCACCCTCTTTTTCTAAAAGCTCTTTTTGATCAGGAAGTTCCTGAAATTCAGGAGGGTATTGTTGAGATTAAAGCAGTTGCTCGTGAACCAGGTTCCAGGTCAAAAATTGCTGTAACATCTTCCGATGACAGAGTGGATGCAGTTGGCTCTTGTGTAGGTATGCGTGGCAGCAGGGTTCAGGCTGTTACTCGTGAGCTTGCTGGTGAGCGTGTTGATATCGTTTCCTGGAGTGCCGATCCTTCTGCACTGATTTCAAGGGCTTTAAGTCCTGCTGAAGTTAGTCAGATAATTCTGCGTGAGTCACTTAATGAGGCTACAGTAGTTGTCAGCGATGATCAACTCTCCAAGGCTATCGGTAAAGAAGGCAAAAATGTACGATTGGCTGCCAAGCTGACAGGCTGGAAAATTGATTTGATTTCTGTTAGAGAACACGGTGTCAGACAATTGGTTCGTCAGGAAGTGGCACTTGAAATTGACGATATGACTGGTGTTTCAGAAAAAATAGCAGCTTCACTACGTGGGGCTGGATTAATGACAATAGAAGATATTGCTGGTGCAACTATTTCCACGCTTTTGGATATTGAAGGGGTTGGCGAGAAAACAGCCCAAGCGTTGCATGATACATCCCTGGCAACTCTTGACGAATTGAACAGGATCATGGAAACCAGGATTAGTGAAGAGCTGGAGAAGGTTAAAGAAGAACATAATGCGTTATTTGATGATGACTCATTTACACGGGCAGAACATGCAACTGTTCAACCCGATTTTGATGACCCAGCTTCAGAGATAACACAGAGCCCATTTGCAGGGTTCGAGGAAAAGATTGCAGAAGAAGATTCAGATGTTTCAGAAGACTCTGAGGATCCAAAAGATTCAAATGATGACTGATGAAGCTAGTCGCGTTTTAGGTTTGTTAGGGTTAGCTAGAAGGGCTGGTAGGCTTGCTGTAGGAATGTCTGCAGTTGAGTCCATGGCATCTCAAGCGTCAAAGTTGTTGGTAGTTGTGGCAAGCGATTTGTCCGATGCGCGAAAAGAGAAAATCAGCAGAATGGCAGTTGATGCAATAATGTTGACGGATCTTGTCGATAGCAAAGAATTGGCAAAAGCTTTCAACAGAAAAGAACTGGTAATCGTGGCGGTTGATTCTCATGCGTTCATCAGTGGTATTGTTGGCAAAAAAAAGAACTGATCGGTGCAAGCCGGTTAAAATGATAGTTGTTAGAATGCGCTATTGCGCGCAAGAAGGTGATTCACTTGGCTAAAAAGCTTAGAGTATACGAGTTGGCAAAACACTATAGTGTGGAGAATCCTGACATTATGAGAATGATCAGGGATATGCATGCTGAAGCTAAGAGCCATATGAGCGTTGTTGATGAAGACATCGTTGATAAAATTCATGCGTTTTTTCAGAGAAAAAGAGATTTAACTCGAAAGCGCTATGCTGATGATCACAACATGGATCCAGAGAAGCTCAAACATGTTGCCAGCTTCAAGCCTTTGGAGAGGCCTCAGCCACCTGAAGAAACTGAAAAAGAAAAGGAAGCAGCAAAAAAGAAAGCTGCCAAGAAAAAAGTAACCAAGAAAAAAGCTACAAAAAAGAAGGTTACTAAAAAGAAGGCTACAAAAAAGAAAGTTACCAAAAAGAAGGTAACCAAGAAAGCTACCAAAAAGAAGGTTGTCAAAAAGGCTGAACCTGAAGAAACACCAGTTGTAGTAGCTGGTAAAGAAGAACCAAAGGGCAAGAAAGAAGTAACTGAAGATTCTAAAGAAGCGGTGGAAACAGCTACACCGAAGGCTAGAATTGTCCGTAAAGAAGATATTGTAGAAGAAGTTGAAACTTCCGTTGAAGTTGAGCCTGAAACTGAGGCAAGTGAAGAAGAAACAGATTCTAAAGTAGATGTAAAATCAGAAGAGAAGCCTGCTGAAAAGAAAAAACCTCAGAAAAAGGTCCGACGTCAAGCCAAAATCATCCGTAAAGGTGATGGTGTTGTCAAGACTACTTCAGGTGTTACTCAGGAAGCAAAAGCACCACCAAAACAGCCACAACCAGAAGAGCAAACATGGAGTTGGAATGAGGTTGAGAGTGATTTAATTGGTGGCCGTCGTAAAAAACCAACCAAATCACAGGAAATAAGAGAATCAGTTGAAGATGCACTCAAGCGTCGGCAGGAGAAAAAAGAGGCTCAGCCGGAGAGTGGTCGCAGGAAGCGCAGGAAAAAGCGCAAAGTAGACGAAGCTGTTGTCGCACAAAATCTGAAGCAGACTATGGCTCAACTTGATGGCTTGAAGGGTGGCAAGAAAAAGTACAAAAAAAGCCCTAAAGAGGATGAAGATGAGGATAGTGTAGAAGTAGCAGTACAAATCTTGAAAGTAACGAATCTGATGTCAGTTCAGGAATTAGCTGACAAATTTGAGATTACTCCCAAGGATATTATAGCCAAGTTGTTTATGCTTGGTCAGATGGTAACTATTAACCAGCGTCTTGACTCTGATGCCATTGAGATGATTGCCTCTGAGTTTGAAAAAGAGATTGAGTTTCTTGATGAAGTTGAGGAAGTGGAACTTGAAACCCAGGAAATCAATGAGGAGGACCTGATTCAGCGTCCACCTGTTGTAACAGTTATGGGACATGTTGACCATGGTAAGACTTCTTTATTGGATTATATCCGCGAAACCAATGTTATTGCTGGTGAAGCAGGTGGCATCACTCAGCATATTGGTGCTTACAAGGTGGAAACACCAGGTGGGCCAATTACTTTCCTTGATACTCCAGGTCACGAAGCGTTTAGTGCTATGCGTGCTCGTGGTACACAGGTAACTGATATAGTTATTCTGATTGTTGCTGCGGACGATAGGATAATGCCGCAGACCAAAGAAGCTATCAGCCATGCTAAAAGCGCAGGTGTTCCTATAATTGTTGCTATCAACAAGATTGATTTGCCTGCGGCAAATGTTGCTGTTGTAAAACAGGAATTGCTTAGCTATGAAGTTGTAATTGAGGAATTTGGTGGAGATGTTCAATGTGCAGAAATCTCAGCCAAGCACGGAACCGGAATTGAGGAGTTGCTTGAGAAGGTTCATCTGCAGGAAGAAATGCTTGAGCTTAAAGCTGCACCGGATGTTGAATGTCGCGGTGTTGTAGTTGAGGCTAGCAAAGATTCTGGTCGTGGTGTTGTATTTACTGTTTTAATTGATCAGGGAACATTGCAGGTTGGCGATAATTTTATTGCTGGTATGCAGGATGGAAAAGTTAAAGCTCTTATGAATGAGCGAGGCGAAGCCCTGCATCAAGTAAGGCCAAGTGAGCCTGCTGTTATTCTGGGAGCGAGTGGTGTGCCTCAGGCTGGTGACAGGTTATTTGTTGTCGAGTCTGAAAGGATTGCCAGAGAAGTTGCCGCCAAACGTAGACAAACACAACGTGTTCAGGCAATGGCAGCACCAAAGAAAACAATAAGCCTTGATAATATTGCAGAGATAGTTGCCGGCAGTGACTTGAAAGAGTTGCCAATCATCGTTAAAGGTGATGTAGCTGGATCTGTGGAAGCAATTTGTGATGCGTTACAGCAGATGAATACAGATGAAGTTGAAGTCAGGATTGTTCATAAAGGTGTTGGGGCAGTTAATGAGTCCGATGTTCTGCTCGCTGGCAGTACTGGTGCGCTGGTTATCGGTTTCCATATGCGACCTGGCTCGGCAATTATGAACCTGGCCGAATCACAGCATGTAACTATAGAAACATTTGATATCATCTACGAGGTAGTTGATACAATGAAAAAGGCAATGGCCGGTCTTCTGGACTCAATCAAGCGTGAGGTTTCAACAGGTACTGCTGAAATCCGCGAAGTATTTAAAATTCCTAAAGCTGGTACTATTGCAGGATCATACGTTATTGAAGGCAAGATTATCAGGAATTCTCTGGTTAGGCTTGTGCGCGATGAAGTCATGATATTTGAAGGCAAGATTAGTTCTTTGAAACGATTCAAAGACGATGCCAAAGAAGTTCAAAGTGGTTATGAATGTGGAATCGGATTGGAGAATTTCCACGACCTTCAAGAAGGCGATCGTATTGAGACATTCCGAATTGAAGAAGAAGAACGAACTGAGCTTTAGTAGCTTGTTTTAGATAAGTAACTCAGGGCGGTTGCTTAGGTGACCGCCCTCTGTAATATGAATTGAGAGTTAAAATGGATCCTCATAAACTTGGACGACAAAATTCTGCAATTAGGAAAGTCATTTGTGAACTTCTGGAAGCTGAAGTAAAAGACCCTCGAATCGGGTTTGTAACTGTTACAGATGTTAAGCTAAATAGAGATCAGTCTGTTGCAGAAGTTTTTGTTTCAATAATGGGTGAGCGAAATGAAGTCACTAAAACATTTACTGGTTTGAAGAAGTCTAAAGGGTTTCTTCAGTCAAGACTTAGTGACATTCTCAGAATGAGGGCAACTCCAGACCTGAGGTTTGTTGTGGATGATTCACTTGATAAAGGCGCTTCTGTAGAAGATATCCTGGCTGAGTTGGCCAGTAATGGTGAATTTTTGGATGAACGAGAGAAGAGAAAACTGATGGTTTTATCTGATCTCCACCCACCTGAACAATTACTTAATTCACTCAATGATTGCGAAAGCTTCTGGATTGTGCCTCATACAAATCCCGACCCGGATGCAATGGGTAGTGCTCTTGCTCTTGCTATGGCTCTTAAGTCTGCAGGTAAAGAAGCTTCTGTTATAGGCTATGACAATCCTCCTGCTGGATTTAAAGACTTACCCGGTTTCAAAAAGATCATATCGGAGTCTGAGGCGAATTCAACGGAAGTTGACGATTTGCCTGAAACTGTTGTTCTGGTTGATTGTCATCGTATTGATCGAACAGGCAATCTTCAGGATACACTGTCCAGAATCGGCAAAAAGATATGCATCGACCATCATCTTGTTACTGGCAGGAAAATGCCAGTACCGGGATGGGTTGAGCCAATTGCCAGCAGTACAACAATGCTTGTTATGAGAGTAATTCAAGAGTTTGATGGCTGCAGCTTGAGCGATGGAATTGCCGCAAATCTTTATGCAGGAATGTACGCTGATACTGGTGGATTCCGCTTTGATAATACTTTGCCAATGACACATGAAGCAGCTGTAGAGTTAACCCGATATAATTTCAACGCATCGATGCTCGCCGAGTCTATGTTGCATCAGAAGAGCAGGGCTGCAGCCGAGTTGTTGGTTAATGTAATATCGACTTTCACTTTTCATGGTGATGGCAGAGTTCTATTTTTGAGTACTACACAACAGATGCTTAAGGACACCGGTACAACCCTGGTTGATACTGAAGGCTTTATCAGTATGGCTTTCGGAATCAATGGTGTTAAGTATGTTGCATTTGTCAAAGAACAACCTGATGGTAGCTGGCGTGTATCCTTGCGTTCTATGCATGCAGGAGATGTTCAATCGGTGGCTGCAGTCTTTGGTGGCGGTGGACACAAGGCAGCTGCAGGATGTACTTTGACAGGTGATTATGATGAAGTTGTTGAGCAGTTACTTGGTTTACTTCTGGAGCTTCCTGTAGAATAATTCGGAGCATGTTCTGATGAGTACCGACGGGTTGATACTTTTCGATAAACCTTCTGGAATGACATCGCACGATGTTGTTGCAAAAATACGAAGAGCTTTATCTCCCGGTAAAAGTTTCCGAAAACAGGCAAAGTGTGGGCATACTGGAACACTTGATCCTTTGGCTACCGGTTTAATGTTGATTTTATGTGGCAGGGCAACTCGACTCTCAAAATATCTGACTGGTCTCGATAAGAAGTATAGTGCTGATGTTGTATTTGGAGTTGAGACTGACACGTTGGATTCAGATGGCAAGATAATCGGCAAGTATGAAGTTAACTGTTCAGAGCATGATTTACAGCAAACTGTGAATTTGCAAATCGGCAAAATCAATCAAATTCCCCCAAAATATTCTGCAATAAAAATTAATGGCAAGCGCTCTTGTGATCGCGTACGAGATGGCGAAGATATTGCAACTCCAGAACCCAGGCAGGTTTCGATTTATAGTCTGGAATGTGAAGTAAATGGATGGGGTGTTGAGTCAGATTCAGCAGACATTTGTGCTTTGGATAATAAAAGCTATCAAGCAACAATCACTACCGAATGCTCAAGTGGAACTTATGTTCGATCTCTGGTTCGTGATCTGGCTGAGTCGGTTGGTACCAAAGGATATCTCACAAAACTACGACGAGAAACAATTGCCGACTTTAAATTAGATGATGCACTGCCAGCTTCTGAAATCAGCAATCAGGAAGCACTGATTTCTGCAATGTTACCTGTGAGCAGCGCTGTTTCCTGGGCACCGTCAATAATTCTTAGTGATGAAGAAGTTAAGTTAACAAGAATTGGCGTTCAGCCAGAGAATGAAATGATAGATCGTGTTATTCAGCCTGAAAGTGAGTTTGTATCCAAGTTCCCAGCGATAAGTGCTGTTGACAATAATGGTAACCTTGTTGCAATAATGAAATTGGTAAATGACAACTTGTCTTTAGATACGGTAATTCCACCTGCAGCGAGTGAGATATGATTTGCAACTTATTGAATTAAACAGAAATCAGATTAATTCAGCAATAAATGGTGATGCAGATCAATTGCTGGTTACCGGTAAGTCTGCCGTTACTGTAGGAAATTTTGATGGGATGCATAAAGCTCACCAGGCTTTGATTGATGCAACCATTAATTCTAAAAACAGTCTAGGGTTGGATAACTCAATAATATTTACATTCCAGAATCATCCAATGGTTTTGCTTGGTGACCGTGACCCAGATTTGTTGACTTCACCTGAAGAGCGAATGGATCTGTTCAAAGAATCAGGAATCGATATTGTTGTTTCTGTAGAGTTTTGTGATGAGTTTGCTGAGTTGGATTACTCCAGGTTTATTGAACTGTTTTTATGTAAAATGTGTGGTATGCAGCATATGGTCGGTGGTTATGATATTCATATGGGTAATGACAGATCTGGAGACGTCGAAACCATTCTGGAGCTTGGCCATTCGTTGAACTTTACGCTTGAAGTTATCCCTGCACAGACAAACAATGCTGGCGCTGTAATCAGCAGCTCAGCAATAAGAAGATTAATCGATAAACATGGTGATTTGAAATCAGGAAATGAGATGCTTGGCAGGCCTTATTCGGTAATGGGGAAGGTCGGTTATGGTGATGGACGAGGTGAATCACTTGGATATCCCACAGCAAATATAACACTTTTGGACAAATTGAAACTTCTGCCTGCTCCAGGTGTTTATGCAGTCAAAATTGTTTTTGCTGGTGAAACTTATGACGGTATGTTGAATTATGGATCGGTTCCTACAATCCATGAGGGAGGCTTGGAGAAACCCAGAGTTGAAGTTCACTTATTTGATTTCTCAGAGTCTCTTAGAGAAGAAATTGTTAAAATTGAATGGTATGATAGAGTTAGAGATGAACAATGTTTTGCATCAATCGATGATTTGAAGTTACAATTGGCAGCGGATGAAAAATCGATTAGAGATTATTTCACAACTGTTGATGAAAGTTGAAGGGGATAACATGTCTGGAGTAACAAAAGGGATCATTTTAGCAGGTGGGGCTGGTACCAGGCTTTACCCATTGACCCTTGTTGCAAGTAAGCAACTGCAACCTGTTTATGATAAGCCAATGATCTATTATCCACTTTCAACTCTGATGATGGCGGGAATAAAAGATATTCTGATTATCTCAACACCTGATGATACCCCGCGGTTTGAAACTCTGCTTGGTGATGGCAGTAGATGGGGAATCTCTATTTCGTATAAAGTTCAACCGAAACCCAATGGGATTGCTCAGGCATTCTTAATCGGCAAAGATTTTATCGATGGAGAAAGCGTAAGTCTCATACTGGGTGACAATATATTTTACGGGAAAATGAATTTGAATAAGATACTGAGCTCATTTGAATCTGGGGCACGTATCTTTGGATATCCGGTCACTGACCCTGAGCGATATGGCGTAGTTGACTTTGATGAATCGGGAAAAGTACTGGGTATTGAAGAAAAACCTGATAACCCAAAATCCAGATATGCAGTTCCGGGACTATATGTTTTTGACAGCGATGTTGTTGAAATTGTAGAGACAATGGAGCCATCGGCACGCGGGGAACTGGAAATTACTGATGTCAATCTTGCGTACTTGAATCGTGGCGATCTGCACGTTGAAAAACTGGGCAGGGGTATCGCGTGGCTGGATACTGGAACTCATAACAGTTTGTTGGCAGCGAGCGATTTTATAGGCACTCTTGAAGCGAGGCAGGGGCTAAAAATTGCATGTCTTGAAGAGGTTGCTCTCAATCAGGGATTCATTGATGAATCGAAGTTGAAAGAAGTTATAAAGGATACTCCTGATTCCAGCTATAAAGAATATCTTGTGAGAGTTTTGGAGGAGCGTGTCAAGTGGAAGTAATTAAAACTGCAATTGCCGATGTTTTATTGCTGAAGCCCAGAGTATTTGAAGATTCCAGAGGTTTCTTCCTGGAAAGTTTCAATCAGGATAAGTGGCAGCAGGAAACCGGGCTTGATACCAGTTTTGTTCAGGATAACCACTCCAGCTCTGCGCAAGGGGTTGTAAGAGGGTTTCATTGCCAGATGGAAAATGTGCAAGGTAAACTGGTCAGGGTCATTTCGGGATCGATATTTGATGTGGCATTGGATTTAAGAGAATCATCACCAACTTTTGGCAAATATGTATCGACAATTTTGTCAGCAGAAAACAAGCATCAGCTCTGGATTCCCGAGGGCTTTTCACATGCATTTATGGCCCTTGAAGACAATGCAGAAGTTTTATACAAGACTACAGATTATTATGATCCTGAAAGTGAACAATGCATAAAGTGGAATGATCCACAACTGTCTGTAAATTGGCCAGACCCAGGGGTTGCAGTTCTGTCTGAGAAGGATAGTTCTGCAGTGTTGTTTACTGACGCAAAATATTTTAAATAGGGATGTATTAGAAAATTTGCCTTATTGGCACATATGTCACTAATTGCCTGCAGTCACAAGTTTAAGTTAAGTCCCGAATAAAGGAAAATTCACAATGACTCCTAAAAGTCGCAACATCACATGGGCGCATTCAGCTATTACCCGTGAGATGCGAGCAAAGAAAAATGGCCACCACAGTACAATTATCTGGTTCACAGGTCTTAGTGGCTCTGGAAAATCAACACTTACTCGTTTAGTTGAAGAGAAGTTGTTTGAGCGTGGATGCCAGACATACATTCTCGATGGCGATAATGTCCGTTTTGGGTTGAATAAAGATCTTGGATTCAGTCCTGAAGACAGAACCGAGAATATTCGTAGAATTGGTGAAGTTTCAAAGCTGATGCTTGATTCTGGAGCAATTGTCCTGACCGCATTCATCTCACCATATCGTACAGACAGAGATGTAAATCGTGAACTGGTCGATTCTGGCGATTTTATTGAAGTTTTCACAAAATGTTCTCTTGAGGAATGTGAAAACAGAGATCCAAAGGGTCTCTACAAAAAAGCTCGTGCTGGTGAAATTCCAGAGTTTACCGGAATCAGTGCTCCTTATGAAGAGCCAATGAACGCTGAAATTACTGTTGAAACAGACAAATTCAACGTTGAAGAATGTGCTGATATGGTTATTGCTGCTCTTGATGAGCGTGGTATCTTTAATGGAAATGATGCACTTTAGTTAGTTGTTTGGGCCCAGGCTTCTGTCTGGGCTCAATTTTGCCTAAAATCTCCCGATAACAGTTAAATAGAATCCAACTTGCAAGGTTGCGGGCTGGAATGTATATTGGCACGAGCCAATTCGGAGAGTATCTCCGGTTATTGGTGTGCATATTTGTTATGTGGGTTGGTGAACATACTGTTCAAAGTCCGTAAGTTTGGAACATTTGACCAAATTTATGGAAGCCTTCCTGCAACCATCGTGACGTCATTGTTACCAGGAGGTTCTTGACGATGGAAGATACTAGTTTTGTTAAATCAGAAGTGATTGACAAGTATAAGAAGCATGATTCAGATTCCGGTTCACCGGAAGTTCAGATTGCACTTCTTACAGCAAGGATTAGACACCTGACAGAGCATTTCAAGACACACAAGAAGGATTACCATTCTCGTCGTGGTCTTTTGAAAATGGTTGGTCAGCGTAAACGCTTGCTTAACTATCTGAAAAGAAAAAATCTTGAAGGTTACCGTTCTTTGATTAAAGAACTTGGCATCCGCGGATAATCACTGCAGATTGCACACCTTGATTTAATTGGCAAACCTGGCCTGTTTCCAGGCCGGGGATGTTGTTTGCGTGCGTTTTTGTGCGTCAAACAAAATGGCAAACTGTTGCCGATGTACTAAAGAAGCTGGGGAAATGTAGAATTCCAAAGCTGTGAGGAGAAAAGGAAAACATGAATTACACAAAAGTTTCGCTCGAAATGAATGGAACAGAATTTAGTCTTGAAACAGGTAGAATGGCTCGCCTTGCAAATGGCTCTGTCGTTGTAGGTATGGGGGACACAAGGGCCCTTTTGACAGCAGTTGCAGAGAAAAAACGATCTGACAGATCCTGGCTACCTATGTTCGTTGAGTATCGTCATAAAACATATGCTGCTGGTAAAATCCCTGGTGGATTCTTCAAGCGCGAAGCTCGCCCAAGTGAACGTGAAACACTTACATGCAGGTTGATTGACAGACCATTGCGTCCAATGTTCCCTGATGGATATATGCACGCTACTGATATTATCTCATTTGTTATTTCTGCAGATGAAAAATTCCACGCTGATGTATTGAGTATCACTGCTGCAAGTTGTGCACTGAATATTTCTGATATCCCATTCAGGACATTTGTTTCTGGAGTAAGAGTTGCTGACATAGATGGTGAGTTTATTGTAAACCCATCATTTGAGCAGCTGGAAAGCTCAGTTCTGGATCTGGTTGTTGCTGGAACAGATGAATTTGTTTGCATGATTGAAGGCGAATGTCAGGAAGTCCCAGAAGACAGAATTCTTGACGCCGTTGATTTTGCTCACGGCTGGATCAAAAAACTGAATGATCTACAGCGTGAACTGATTGAAAAACATGGTGGCAAAGATAAATGGGAGCCAGTTCTTCTTGAAGAGAATGGTGAAATTCTTGGCCAGGTTGAAGAGTTTATCGGTTCTGAAATTGCTGCGGCAGTTAAAATTTCAGGTAAGCAGGATAGACTGGATACACTTTCAGCTCTGAAAGAAAAAGTAGCTGAGAAATTTGTTAAAGAAGATGGTACTCCTGATTCAGAAGCAAAGGATGCTTTTGGAAAAATTGAGAAGAAAATCATGCGTAATATGATTGTAGACGATGGTGTTCGTGTTGATGGTCGTAATACCACAACTGTCCGCCCAATTACAATCGACCTGGGCATCTTGCCTCGCGCACATGGTTCAGCTCTGTTTACAAGAGGTGAGACTCAATCTCTGGGTACAGTTACTCTTGGAACAAAGTCTGATGAACAAAAAATCGATGCTCTTGAAGGTGAATCATGGAGCAACTATTACCTGCACTACAATTTCCCTCCATTCAGTGTAGGTGAGACTGGTCGTTACAGTGGTACTGGCCGTCGTGAAATTGGTCATGGTAAACTTGGTGAAAGAGCTATTAAACCAGTTCTTCCAAGTGTCGAAGATTTTCCATATACAGTTAGAATTGTCTCAGAGATTCTGGAATCAAATGGTTCTAGTTCAATGGCAACTGTCTGCTCTGGCTGTCTTGCTCTGATGCAAGCTGGTGTTCCAATTACCAAGCAGGTTGCAGGTGTTGCAATGGGCTTGATTAAAGAAGGCGACAAGTATGCAGTTCTGACAGATATTCTTGGCGTTGAAGATCACCTAGGTGATATGGACTTCAAGGTAACTGGAACTGAAGATGGAATCACAGCATTCCAGCTGGATACAAAAATTGCTGGTGTTTCACGCGAGATCATGGTTGAAGCTTTGAACGATGCCAAGAACGCTCGTGATCATATCCTTGGTGAAATGAGCAAGGCTATGGAGAAACCAAATGAGGATCTGAGTCCTTATGCTCCAAAGATTGCTACTATTCAAATCAAACCTAAGCAAATTGGTCAACTGATTGGACCTGGTGGCAAGGTTATTAAAAAGTTGCAGGAGGAAACAGAGACTAACATCGAGATTAACGATGAAGGACTTGTATTTGTTTCTGCTCCAAACCAGGCCAGTGGCGAAGAGTGTATTGAACGTATTCGTTTGATGATGACTGAGCCAGAGGTTGGCGATGTTTATAAAGGCAAAGTTGTCTCAATTGTAGACTTCGGTGCTTTTGTTGAGTATCTGCCTGGTAAAGAAGGCTTGCTACATATTTCTGAGATTGAACATTTCAGAGTTGGTAGCGTTTCCGATGTTCTTTCTGAAGGTCAAGAGATTGAAGTTAAACTTCTTGAAGTTGACCAGAGAAGTGGCAAGGTTCGATTGAGCCGCAAAGCACTTCTTGAGCGTCCAGAAGGAATGCCAGAGCCAAAAGAAGATGACCGCCGACGTGGTGGCAATGGTGGAGGACACCGTGGCCGGAATCGTCGTTAAGGCATAAAGATGAATCTTGAGTTATATCGAGATGAAAGTCCTCCTCATCGGGAGGTTCTGGATAGCGGGACGGTTCTTGTAACCGTCCCGCTTCCGTCTGCGCACTCTATTGCACTTGGAGTGTGGTTGAGGCATGGAACTCAAGATGAGCCTGCCGGACTTGGAGGCATGGCACATTTTCTAGAGCATATGGTTTTTAAAGGTTCAGAAAATCACGATGCTTATGGTATTGCCAGAACATTTGACAGCCTTGGAGCATCGGTAGATGCGTTCACTACAAAAGATCATATAGCCTTTACTCTGAAAGTCCTTCCCGAATATTTCACAGATGCATGTAAGACACTGGCCGATATGTTGTTGCGCCCGTCTTTTGAATCGGCAATGATAGAGCTGGAACAAAATGTTGTATGTGAAGAAATATTGGAAGCCAGAGATACGCCTGAAGATCTGCTTCACGATGCATTTGCATCCCAGGTTTATAAAGAGCATCCCAGAAGTCGACCCATATTGGGAAGCGCTGAAACTGTCAGGTCGTTGGACAGCGACACTCTTTTTCATCATCATAATATAATGTTCAGTGGGCCAAACATTGTAATATCCATTTCTGGATGTATAACATCGGAATTGATTCAAGTTGTACGGGATCAGTTCGGATTGCAGGGGAATGGTTTTCAAAGCGTTGCAGCAGAAAAAACAGATGCACCATTTACTGCAGCCGATGAAGTAACCGCAGATGCTACGATTGTTGGCAATAGGCTGGAAATAGTCAGCCAAATCCAGCAATGTTATTTTGAAATTGGTAATAAAGCAGTCAGCTTTATGCATTCTGATCGTGTTCCGTTGATAATGCTTTCCAGTATTTTGGGTGGCGGAATGTCCAGCAGATTGTTTCAGGCCATTAGAGAGCGCGAAGGACTTGCTTATACAATCTATAATTATTCGGATATGGGCAGGGATATAGGACTGACAAGTTGTGCAGGGTCTTGTTCTCCAAAACGATTACTACGAGTAGAAGAGATTATACGCCACGAATATGCATCGGTGCTGAATGATTCGGTCCTGAAACAGGAACTTGCAGATAATAAAGCCCAGATCAAGTCACAGCTGGTATTTTCACTCGAAGGTATTTCCAACCAGATGCTCAGAGCTGCCAAGGATGAAATTTATTATGGCAGATTCCAATCGATTTCTGAACTTGTAGAAATGGTAGACGCAGTTACTGAAGATGATATAGTGAGATGTGCTCGGAAGTATTTTAATCCCGACGATTTGCTTGTCGCAACGCACGGGCCATCGTCCTGAACCAGCTAACCGACCGGAGGTGAAAATGAGGCGGAAGCGCGGTCTTTTTTTCCGTAAGGTTCGCCCTGGTGTGGCGCTTCTTGCAGGCATTCTTCTGTTGATTACCCTTGGTGCAATTTGTCTGTTAACTCCTTTGGCAACTTCTGCCACTTCTGATATTAGCTTTCTTGATTCTGCTTTTACCTCCACAAGTGCACTCTGTGTTACCGGCTTGATTGTTAAAGATACTGCTACAGATTTTACTTTCTTTGGGCAATTGATGATTCTCATTTTGATTCAAATTGGTGGCCTGGGAATTATGTCGATTGCAGCAATGGTGTCATTGCTTGCCGGGCAGGGGATTGGTGTATCTCAGAGCAAGCAATTGCGTGAGATGTTTCACGGTGAGTACCTCAGAGAATCTCGACACGTAATCAAATTTATTATTTTGTTCACACTCGTTTTTGAAGCGATAGGTGCTTTCCTGTTATATATAGGATTTAGTAGTGAAATTACAGATGTTCCACAGCGATTATGGTTTGCTGTTTTTCACTCTGTTTCAGCTTTTTGTAACGCTGGCTTTAGTACGTTCTCGGATTCACTTATTGGTTTTTCAGGCAATGGTCTGGTTGTAAATACGATTACAGGTTTACTGATTATCGGTGGTCTCGGTTTTGCAGTAGTTGCAAATCTGTTGGCCTATTTTCGTGGCAGAGCGATGAGCGATCGTAAAGTCAGACTGTCAGTGCAGACCAAAGTTGTTGTGGGAGTATCAGTTGCACTACTTGTTGTCGGTGGAGCGATAATTTACTTTTCTGAAACAGGTAATGCATTTGCTGGCAAGTCACTTGCGGAATCGATTTCCCTATCGATGTTTCAAAGTGCTACTGCTAGGACTGCCGGTTTCAATACTATCGATCTGAATATGCTTTCAATTCCATCTCTTTTCATAATCATAATCATGATGTTTATCGGTGCAGCTCCAGGCTCAACTGGTGGGGGTATCAAAATTACAACTCTTGCTGTTCTGTGGGCCAATGCCAGAGCTATTGCCAGAGGTGATAAAGATGCCAGGCTTTTTGACAGGGAAGTTTCCAGTCTGGTTGTTCGGCAAGCGTTGCTGGTTTTTACTGTGGCATCTGCTTGTGCTGTTGTGGGATTATTCCTGCTGTCGATTACTGAAGATCAGTCTTTCATGATGATTGTGTTTGAAACTTTTTCTGCACTGGGTACCGTTGGTCTGAGTCTAGGCCTGACTCCGGTGTTGTCGGCCTCAGGCAAACTGGTGGTCATGGTTTTGATGTTCGTTGGCAGGGTTGGCCCTCTGGCTGTTGCATATGGTTTGGTTAAAGCCTCAAAGTCCAGAGGTATCAAATATCCAAGTGGTAAATTTATTGTTGGTTGAGATCAGCACACTTGCAGAACATAGGTCGGTACATTAAACTCTCGTACGATTATTGACTTTGTCAGGGAGATGGAATGTTGAAAGTAGCTGTTTTTGGATTAGGTCGGTTTGGTGGCAGTGTGGCAACCTCTCTTTTTGAAGAGGGAGCAGATGTCCTTGCTGTTGATACCGATATTGATATCGTTGAGGAACTCAAGGATCAGGTCTCTGATGCACGTGTGTTTGACGGGACTATAAAAGCAAATCTGGAAGACCAGGAAATTGCACATATGGACTGCGTGGTTATTGCTATCGGTGATGATTTCGAATCGTCAGTCCTGATTACACAACTTTGTAAAGAGCTGGGCATCAAGAAGATTGTCTGCAAGGCTTTGACTGAGCAGCAGGGCAAAGTATTGAAGTCGGTTGGAGCGGACAAAATTGTTTACCCGGAAGAGGAAATGGGTGAAAGGCTTGCGGAGCATTTACTGCATGAGTCAGTCGTCGATTTTGTGGAATTGCCTGATGGTTTCAGCCTACGTAAAATTAATTTGCCTAAAGAATGGGAAGCTAAGACCTTAGGCGAACTGGGACTGATGAAAAAACAAATAAATCTGGTTCAAGTTGTAAGGAAAGATGGACAGAAGTGTCCACTTCCTACCGGAGATTTTCGACTTGAAGCTGGGGATATGATGGATGTAATTGCACCAGATGCAGTTCTGGATGATTACATGTAGAACGCATTTATTTTGCGTGAAGAAAGGTTTGTGATGGCTGAGTATATTCGAATTAATGAAGTTGCAGATTATCTGGACAAAGATGTTGTCTTAAAAGGCTGGCTCTTCAACAAGAGTGGTAAAGGCAAGTTGTCCTTTCTGCAGTTCCGCGATGGTAGTGGCATAATTCAGGCTGTTGTTTTTAAAACCAATGTTGATGATGCAACCTGGGAAGCAGCACAAGCTTTGACGCAAGAGAGTAGTCTGATAGTAACAGGTACTGTTGCTGCAGACACTCGCTCAAAACTTGGTTTCGAAATCCAGGTTAAGTCTCTGGAAATAGTCAATCTGTCTGATGGATACCCTATTACACCAAAAGAGCACGGCTCCAATTTCCTGCTTGATAACAGACATTTATGGCTTCGTAGCAAAAAGCAGCATGCTATTTTGACAATTCGTTCTACAGTTGCTTTGGCAATCAGGGATTTTTTCGATGGCGAAGGTTTTGTCAATGTTGATGCTCCAATCTTCACACCCAACGCATGCGAAGGTACAAGTACACTTTTCCAAACAGAGTACTTTGGAGACACTGCATTCCTGACTCAATCGGGACAGTTATATATGGAGGCAGCAGCAGCTGCATTTGGAAAGGTCTATTGTTTTGGTCCAACGTTCCGTGCGGAAAAATCCAAGACTCGTAGACATCTGACAGAGTTCTGGATGATTGAGCCAGAAGTTGCTTTCATGGAACTGGATGAGGACATGAACCTTGCTGAACGGTTTACAATGTTTATTCTGGAAAGAGTTCTGGAAAAACATCGGGATCTGCTGGTTGATGTTCTGGAGCGTGACCTGACAGTTCTGGAAACTTCATTAAAAGGTGAATTCCCACGGGTCCACTATAACGATGCTGCAGACTGGCTGGATAATTTTTACAAGGAAAAAGCCAAAGATCCGGAGTGGGAAGGCAAGACTGAGTTTGAAAAAGGCGGCGACTTTGGTGGGGATGATGAAACCTGGCTGACCAAACAATATGACAGGCCAATTTTTGTCCATCGTTTTCCTGCTGCAATCAAAGCATTTTATATGGAGCCGGATCCTGAAGATCCAACGCTTTCCCTGTCTGTGGATATGCTTGCCCCAGAAGGCTATGGCGAAGTTATTGGCGGTGGTCAGCGTGCTGGAGATTTGGATTATCTGTTAAAACAAATTGATGCACACGGACTTCCAAAAGAAGCTTTTGAATGGTATCTGGACTTACGCAGGTATGGCGGATTTCCAAGTGCTGGTTTTGGTTTAGGGTTGGAAAGAATGGTAACGTGGATTACCGGTATTCATCATTTACGGGAAACAATTCCATTCCCAAGACTGATTAATCGGATTAGTCCATAAGGAATCGCTGAGAAAATCCAAAAAGTGCTTTTCTCAGAACGAGTTCTGCCTTACATTAGATATGTTCTGGAATAATGTGCCTGTCATTTAGGATGGCACAAACGGTTGTTGAGAGCAGGGTTACTGCTCCATCCAAGAGGTGAGTTAATATGATTTATAGAGTGACGTTGTTGATTTTGGTTGTTGCATTTGCACTGCTGAATGGTTGTGCTCCTTGTAAGGATTACAAGCAGATTATTGTTGAACGTGATGCAAGTATTGTTGAACGTGACGGTATTATAGCTGAGCGTGAAGCTACTATCGAAGAGGGCAAAGAACTTGCTCAAAAACTTCGTGACGAAATTGCAGGTGTTGAGGCAGAGAAGCAGGTTCTCATCGACCAGATAAATGAAATAGTGGTTGTTGAAATCCCTGACAGTATTCTTTTTGCTTCAGCTGGCGTGATGGTTATGGATACAATGGTTCCAACTCTTGAAGCTATCCGCGATGCCTGTGCTGAATATCCAAACTGGGATATTTATGTCGAAGGTTATACTGACAGTCATAAAATTGAGCCTGACTGGCAGGAGTTGTGGCCATCAAACTGGGAGCTTGGTGCTGCCAGAGCTGCTGCGGTAACTCGATACATGACTAACTGGCTGGACATGGATGCTACCCGTTTTGCTGTTGTCAGTTATGGTCCTTTCCGTCCAGTTGCAGATAATGATACTGCTGAAGGGCGTGAACAAAATCGCTTTGTCCGAATTGTAATGCATAGGGTTGAGCGATAACTTCAACAACTGATTCCAGAACAAAAAAAGGCCGCCTGAAAAATCAGGCGGCCTTTTTGTTTGTGTATATTTAAGCTGAGCCAGCTCCGGCAGCTCTTTGGTGTGCTTCTTCAATAATGTTTGTCAGAGCGGTAATTGCTGAATCGATGTGATCACTTGTGTTGAACGGACCAACACCAAATCGAAGAGTCCCATTTGGAGATGTTCCAATTCTGTCATGCAGGTAAGGGGCACATTGAAGACCAGACCTGCAAGTGACGTTGTAATCTACATCGAGTCTGGTAGTCAGTTCCTGAGGAGTGATGTTTTCTACAGCAATTGAAAGTACTGGTAAGTGGTCATGACCAATGCCCGGGCAGTGGAGAGTCAGACCTTCCAGATTCTCGATTCCATCAATCAGTTGAGCAATTAATTTCATTTCCTGATTGTGAATATTTTCGATGCCTTGTTCAAGAACCCATTTCACACCGGCATTCAATCCGGAAATTCCCAGAATATTAGGAGTTCCTGTTTCCAGTCTTTGTGGAAAATCATCAGGATGATATCGAAGTGCCGATTTAATTCCAGTGCCGCCCCATTTGGTGCTACGAATTGGGACATCAGGGCCAACAGCCAAACCGCCAGTTCCACAAGGTCCAAACAGAGATTTGTGGCCAGCAAAAACTACAATATCAGCATTGAGTTTCTGCATATCTACAGGAATTACACCAGCAGTTTGCGAAGCATCAAGCAAGTAAAGTACATTGTGTTTTTTACAAATCTGTCCAATTTCTTCAGCTGGCTGAATTGTACCAATAACATTGGAACCATGATTTACAAGAATCATTTTTGTTTCCGGTTTGATTGCATTTTCGATATCGATGGGGTCTATCATACCGGTTTCAGGATTCATTGGAACTATGTCGTAGTCAATCAAGCCTTCTTGCTTCAACATATACAATGGGCGCAGGATTGAGTTGTGCTCAACTTCAGTTGTTATAAAGTGGTCTCCCTGACATGCAATACCTTTTATTGCCAGGTTGGTTGCCTCAGTTGCGCTTGACGTAAAGATTAGTCGTTTATGGTCAGAGTCAGGATTATTAAAAAGTTTATGCAAAATTCTGCGTGTTTCATCTATCATCATTCCAGCTGCAACTGCCAGATCAGAACCGCTTCTGCCGGGAGAAACCCCATTTTCCCTGTAAAATGAAGCCATAACATCATAAACACAATCAGGCTTAGGGAAGGTAGTTGATGCGTTATCTAAATATACCAGGTCGGTCATTGTGATCTCCTAAACAAGGTTGATTCGAAATACCCTGCCAATTATGGGGTTTTAAAACTGGCAAAGCAAGCTTGCTGAAACAGAAAAGCCATGTTATTCATTATTGTCCGTCAATACAACCTGATTACCGGAGGATACCATGAAGAAAATTCTAGTTTCATTGTTATTTATTGCAGTTCTCTCTACTGCTTTTACTGCTGTTGCTCAAGACGATGTATTTGTCTTAATGGATACTTCCAAGGGTGAAATATTAATCCATATGCGTCCTGATCTGGCTCCCAAACATGTTGAAAATTTCCTGCATCTTGCTGATACAGGTTTTTATAATGGAACCTGTTTCCACCGTGTAATTCCCGGGTTTATGATTCAGGGTGGAGATCCAAATTCAAAAGATGAAGATCGACGCAATGACGGTCAGGGAGGGCCTCTCTGGAAAGATGTTGTTTCTGCTGGAGATGCAGCATTGCTGACTGAACTGAGTGAGAAACTTGAGAGCCGTGGCTATGCAGGGATGAATGGTCAGGCATCGCTTATCGCAGAATTCAACAATGAACCTCATGTCCGTGGGACATTGTCTATGGCAAGAAGCCAGCATCCTGATTCAGCTGGGAGCCAGTTCTTTCTTTGTGTTGCAAGAGCTGCAAGCCTGGACAAACAGTATACCAACTTTGGGAAAATCGTTTATGGCCTGGAAGTAATTGATGAAATTGTAAATACTCCCAGAGATCGATATGACAATCCTCATGAAAAGGTTTTAATCAAAGATTGTAAAATCCTTTATAATACTTATGAATTTAGTGAAGAGGAACTGGCTGCCTGGGCAGAGATGCAGGTAAATGAGTAACCAACCGATAACAATTCGCGGTGCTCGGGTTCATAACCTGAAGAACATCGATGTAGATCTTCCTCGTAAGAAGATGATTGTTGTAACTGGTCCCAGTGGGTCAGGCAAGTCTTCGCTTGCGTTCGATACTTTATATGCTGAAGGCCAACGTCGATACGTTGAAAGCATGTCCAGTTTCGCACATCAATTTCTAGATCAGCTGCCAAAGCCGGATGTCGATAAAATAGAAGGGCTGTCACCGGCACTTGCGATCGACCAAAAAGGGCTGGGCAGCAATCCACGTTCCACCGTTGGCACTATTACAGAAGTATCAAATTATTTAAGGTTGCTCTACGCCCGATGTGGTACAGCAACTTGCCCCGATTGCGATGTCCCTGTATCTACTCAACCTCTGAGTGAAATAAAATCCAGCATTGGCAAGATTCCAGAAGGTAGCCGGATCTGGTTGCTTGCCCCTTTGATTACAGGTCGTAAGGGGAGTCATAAAAATCTGCTTTCAGGTTTAAGTGACGATGGGTATCTGCGCGTGTTGATTGATGGTGAAATGTTGGAGCTGGATGATGAGATGAACCTTGCTCCCGGTAAGCGGCATGATATTTCGGTCGTTATCGATGGACTGGTGCAGCGCCCTGGCATGGAGCAACGCCTGGATGAAGCTGTGACTGTTGCTGCTGAGTTATCTGGTGGGTCAGTTCTTGTCAAAATTGGTGAAGAACTGAAATTGTTCAGTCGGAATGCGGCATGTCCATCGTGCGGGAAAGGTTTTCCGGAAGTTGAGCCTCGCTCTTTTTCTTTCAACTCTCCAGCAGGATTTTGCAAGGAGTGCCATGGACTTGGTACAACCCCAACAATAACTATCGATTCACTTGTCCCAGACCCACAAATCAGTATCAGTGATGGAGCGATTGAGTTTTTGGTGGGCAAGGAAACAGGTTGGGTTTACACACAAATTGAAGCCCTTGCAACGGCGATGGATTTTTCTCTCAGCGAACCTTGGATAACTCTTTCGGAAACAGCGAAGCAGACAATTATTTATGGATTCACTGCAGAGGTTCGTGCAACTGTTGAAGACCATAAACTATATGAAGCATTTATAGTTGAGTGGGAGGGGCTGGCTGAAGATCTCCTGCGCAGGTATCGGGAAACAAAGTCTGATAAAGTTCGCGCCAGAATTGCAAAGTTGATGACTCCCTTAAAGTGTAAAATATGTTCGGGATATCGAT
Organism: bacterium; assembly: GCA_024229695.1. Taxonomy (GTDB): domain Bacteria; phylum Krumholzibacteriota; class Krumholzibacteriia; order LZORAL124-64-63; family LZORAL124-64-63; genus JABIBH01. Next base: position 21,104 of record JAAESD010000333.1, on the reverse strand, counting down.
TGAAACCTGAGTCTCTGGCTGTGCTTATTGGCGGTTTGCACATCGGACAGGTTTCCGAGATGGCAATCAGCGAGCTTTTGCTCTGGGCAGAAGGCTTGCAGTTTGACGATCATACAAAGTCAGAAGTTGCGTCTGTTATACTTCAACAAATTGCGCAACGCAGCAGGTTTTTGACTCAAGTCGGAGTTGGTTACCTGTCTATTGATAGAGGTGTAAGTACCTTGTCTGGCGGAGAAGGTCAGAGAGTACGATTGGCAACTCAAGTTGGCTCTAAATTAACCGGCGTACTTTATGTTCTGGATGAACCGAGTGTGGGGCTACATCATCGGGATATTCAAAGATTGATTGGAACCCTGCATGCATTGCGTGAAAGAGGCAATACAGTTGTTGTTGTTGAACATGATCTTGATGTGATGCTTGCTGCAGACTACTTGCTTGACCTGGGGCCCGGAGCTGGTGAACACGGCGGACTAGTTGTTGCTAGTGGCACACCTCAAGAGGTTAGTGAAAATAAAGAGAGTGAAACCGGTCGCTGGCTTTGCGACAGGCGTAAAGTGTCATCGACAACACCCGCAAGCAAAGGGCAGAAGCCTGAAAACTGGCTGAAGATGACTGGCCTCACTGCCAGAAATTTAAAGAATGTAGATATTGAAATTCCTTTAAGTCAGCTGACTGTTGTCACTGGCGTTTCTGGCTCTGGCAAGAGCACTGCAATACACGACACTTTGTACAGAGCTCTGGCTCAAGAGTTGAACCGAGCTTCTGCAAGGCCGGAACCGTTTGAATCGATATCTGGTGCAGATAAGTTGAACTCGGTAATTCTGGTAGATCAGTCACCAATTGGCAGATCGCCTCGCTCTACTCCAGCAACCTACAGTAATTTGATGACTCCATTGCGAAAGCTTTTTGCCGAGACCAATCTTGCTAAAATGCGTGGTTATGGTCCTGGTCGATTCAGTTTCAATGCTGGCGATGGCAGATGCCCCGAGTGTGAGGGCGCTGGTGTGCGTCGCATTACAATGGACTTTTTGCCCGATGTTGAAGTTGAGTGTGAAGAGTGTAACGGCAAACGATATAATCGTGAAACGTTGGAAGTGCATTTCAAAGGTCGCTCAATGGCCGATGTTCTGGATATGCCTGCTGAAGAAGCACTCGAGTTTTTCGGGAATATCCCATCGTGCAAAAAGATACTGCAGTTGATTAATGATGTAGGCTTGGGATACATGAGATTGGGTCAGGTTGGCGCAACCTTGTCTGGCGGAGAGGCTCAAAGACTGAAACTTGCACGTGAACTTTCCAGAGGTAAAAGAACCGATGTACTTTACATTCTGGATGAGCCAACCACGGGTCTGCATTTTTGTGATGTTGACCGCTTGATGGATATTCTGGAGCGCATTGCAAGTGAAGGACATTCAGTAGTTGTAATCGAGCATAATCCTGAAGTTATCAGGCGTGCTGACTGGATAATAGACCTGGGCCCAGAGGGGGGCGCTGAAGGTGGACAGGTACTTGTTGCCGGAAGTGTTGAGACTGTTGCGGATTGTCAGGAATCATATACCGGGAAGATGCTCAGAGACCTGCTGGCAGGTTGTTGATAATCAAACAATCTTGTTGGGGTTTTCGATTCTGCGTTATAAGTTTGTGTCGTTCTTCAGGATTTATAATCAGGAAACAGGTGGCGCATGAACAATGATTTGAAGAAAACACCATTGTCACAATGGCACGCTGAAAATGGCGGCAAGATGGTGGAGTATGCCGGGTTTGAAATGCCTGTGCAGTATCAGGGCGTACTGGCAGAACATGCTGCTGTACGTGAGACTGCTGGCATTTTTGATATAACACATATGGGCGAGATTATTGTTTCTGGAGCTGGGGCAACCAGCTGGCTGGAAAACCTGATTACAAATCGTATTACCAAGACTGAGCCTGGACAGATTACTTATACAGCTATGTGCAATGAAGCAGGCACAGTGCTAGACGATATGCTGATTTATCGATTGGCTGACCAGAAGTGGATGGTAGTTTGTAATGCTGCCAATCATGAGAAAATTATCAACTGGATGCAGAGTAAAATTGTTGACGATGTTGAGTTGAACGATATAAGTCACACGACCGCTCTGATTGCTGTTCAGGGTCCATGCTCTAAAGAAATTGTCGCCTCGCTGGATGCACTTCAAGAACAACAGGGCACCTTCGCCGATTTAGAATTCTACACATTTAAAACTGTTGGAGATTGGATAGTTTCACGCACTGGGTATACAGGTGAGCATGGCTATGAACTTTATATTCCTTTTGCAGATGCCCTTTCTCTTTGGGAAGAGTTAATTTCTTTGGGCAAGGGAAAAGGTATGGTTCCAGTTGGCCTGGCAGCCAGGGATACTCTGCGTTTTGAAGTCGGGTATTGTTTGTATGGTCATGAGCTTTCTGAAAACTGGACACCACTGGAAGCGGGTATTGGCTGGGCTGTGCGGATGAAAAAAGATTCATTCATAGGTCTGGATGTTATCAAGGGTCAAAAAGAGTCTGGTGTTCCTCGCAGGATTAGAGGCTTTGAAGTTATGCCAATCGTTATTGGTGAAAAAACAAGGCCAGCTCCGATTGCAAGACAAGATTGCGAATTGTACTGTGGAGATCAGCAGGTTGGATTTGTTACAAGCGGTACAAAAAGCCCTACAACAGGAAAGTCATTGTTTATGGCTCTTGTTGATGTCAATTTTCTGGACAATGATTTAACGGTTGATATCAGAGGCAAACAGGTTGCTGTTAAAAAGCAAAAATTGCCTTTCATTGCTGCACGGGTTAAAGGTGACCCTGCAGCTAGTCGCGAACTTTAAGGAGATTGTGATGGATTTAAGGTATTCCAAAGAACACGAATGGATTGCTGTTGATGGTGATATTGCAACTATCGGTGTTACAGAATATGCAGCAGGTGAAATGGGTGATGTCGTTTTTTTGGAGCTTCCAGAAGATGGCTCCGATGTTTCACAGGGTGATCCGGTTGGCACAATTGAAACTGTAAAAAGTGTTGAAGATCTTTACTGCCCATTGACAGGTGAAATTACTGAAATCAACGAAGGTGTTCTTGATACACCTGAGCTGGTAAATCAGGATCCTCTTGAAGATGGCTGGTTGTTTAAAGTAAAGTTGGGTAATCCTTCAGAGTTGGACTCATTGCTGGATGCCGCAGGGTATAATGAACTAATCGGAGGCTGAGAGGGTAATGCCATACATTCCTCATACAGAAGCTGAAATCAGTGAGATGTTGCAAGCTATTGGCGTAAGCAATGTCGATGAACTGTTCGCTGCTATTCCTGAAAACTGCAAATTCACTGGTAACCTGGAGTTGCCGGACACTTTGAGCGAAGAAGAAGTTACTCGTTTGATGTCCGGGCTGGCTGCAAGGAATCAGGGCCAATCAGATTATATTTCATTTATGGGTGGTGGAGTTTACGACAGTATTATTCCAGCTGCTATTGATGCAATAATTTCCAGAAGTGAGTTTCTGACTGCCTATACTCCATATCAACCTGAAGTTTCCCAGGGAACCTTGCAGGCGATTTATGAGTGGCAGACATTTATCACCCGCTTGACTGGCTTGGATGTCTCCAATGCAAGTATGTACGATGGTTCCACTGCTCTGGTTGAAGGTGTCAGCATGGCGTTGGCAAAGACCAGACGCCAAACTGTTTTACTTCCAGAAACTCTGAATCCACGCTGGGCCAAAGTACTGAATACCAGTTTTGAAGGCAGAGGCTATAAAGTTCTTACTTATGGCGTTGAAGAAAATGGCACTGCCGACATTGCATCACTGAAAGACTTGCTTGAAGATTCGGTAGGCGCAGTTGTCCTTCAAAATCCAAACTATTTAGGTGTAGTTGAGAAGGTCGATGAAATTGCAGCAGTTGTAAAAGAGAGTAAAGCTCTACTTGTTGCTGCGGTGAATCCTGTTTCTCTGCCGATGCTGAAACCGCCTGCTGAGTATGGTGCTGCGGTAGCTGTTGGTGAGGCTCAGCCTTTTGGCATCCCAACTTCATGGGGTGGCCCTCTGTTGGGATTTTTATCCTGCACTGATGCATTGAAAAGACAGATACCGGGCAGAGTTGTTGGCAGAACTACCGACACAAATGACCGGGATGGTTATGTACTGACTTTACAAACTCGTGAGCAACACATTCGTCGCGAAAAAGCGTCGAGTAACATCTGCTCAAACCAGGGCTTGAATGCTCTACGTGCTACAGTATTTATGTCGATTCTTGGCAAAGAAGGCTTGAATACAATGGCTGAAAACAATCATCTCAGATGTCAGGCTTTGATCAGGGGACTGGAAGAAATTCCAGGGATTGAGTTGCCGTTTGGCACTTCGGTTTACAATGAATTCGTTTTACGTCTGCCAGTAGAGGCCAAACTGTTTACAAAGTTCGCTCGCGAGTGCGGAATTCTGGCAGGAATCGAACTTTCTGGTTTTGCAGGCTGTTCAAACAAAGATTTGCTGGTTGCTGTAACTGAAAAACGCAACCACGCTGATATTGAACTGTTCACAGATATTGTTCGTGATTTTATGGAGGGTACACTATGACCAGGGAATCACGATGGTGTTCAGAACTGCAAGAATCTCTGTTTACAAAAAGCAGAGAAGGAGTGTCAGGTTACAAGTTACCTTCATGGACAGGTGCTCCGGTTACAGTCAACCTTCCCGAAGGAAGTTTGCGTCAGAATGAGTGTGATTTACCATCGATTTCTGAACCAGAAGTTATGCGGCATTTCACAGCACTTTCAACTTTGAATCATCACATAGAACGCGGCATGTATCCTCTTGGCAGTTGTACGATGAAGTATAACCCAAGGATGAATGAACGGGTTGCAGCATTGCCCGGGTTCAGTTCTCTGCACCCTGAACAAGATGTAGAAGATATCCAGGGAATGCTTGAAGCTCTTTATATTTTGCAGGACATGCTTTGTGAGATAACCGGATTCTCAGACTGTTGCCTTCAACCTGCAGCTGGTGCCCATGGCGAGTTCCTGGGTATGCAGGTAATCAGAGCTTTTCATCTTGCCAATGGCAATGACAACAGGGATGAAGTCCTAATTCCCGACTCAGCTCATGGAACCAATCCTGCATCAGTTGTAGTTACCGGGATGAAACCGGTGACCATTAAATCTGGCGCCGATGGTCGTATCGATCTTGAAGTTCTAAGAGCTGCCTGCAATGAAAATACAGCTGGAATAATGATTACAAATCCAAGTACGCTTGGTTTGTTTGAAAAAGATATCGTGGAGATTTCAAAGATTATTCATGAAGCTGGTGGTCGTCTTTATATGGATGGCGCAAACATGAATGCAATTATGGGAAAATCCAGACCTGCGGACATGGGCTTCGACGTTATTCATCTTAACTTGCACAAAACATTCTCTACGCCTCACGGTGGTGGCGGTCCAGGCTCAGGTCCAATTTGCGTAACTGAAGAATTGGCTCCGTTTCTGCCTGCCCCAATAATTGTTGAGGAAGATGGGCAATTTGAACTCACTAGCTATCAAGAGCAAAGACCATCTGTGCACCCTTACTTTGGTAACGTTGGCATTTGCATTAGAGCTCTGACTTACATTTTACGATGTGGTGGCAACGGTCTGACAAGAGTTTCAGAGATTGCCGTTCTTAATGCCAACTATATAAAAGCAGAACTGTCAGGTGTTCTTGATATTGATCACAGTGAGGATTGTTTGCACGAATTTGTTGCTACTGGGAAACAGTGGAAAGAAAAATTTGGAGTCAGGACTCTGGATGTTGCAAAGCGGTTACTCGATTATGGCATGCACGCACCGACTGTATATTTCCCTCTGATTGTTGATGAAGCATTGATGATTGAGCCTACTGAGACTGAGTCTTTGGAATCGCTCAAGCTGTTTATTGCGGCTATAAAATCGATCAGGGAAGAGGCTGAAAATAATCCAGAGCTGCTGCATAATGCTCCCGTTTCAACTCCGGTTGGCAGAATGGATGAAACCAAAGCTGCCAGACAGCCTGATTTGAGCTGGATGGGGCCTTGTAACTGCGGATAACATAATGAAACTAAGAATAAGAAACGACGGTCCTGCATCCGGGGCCGTCAATATGCAGATCGATTCAGACCTTCTGGCAAATCACAAGCCGGAAGATGATCCAATACTCAGAATCTATACCTGGAATCCGTATGCTGTCAGTCGTGGTTATCACCAGAAGGACGACAGCTTCAATCACGCTGAAATTGAATCAAAAGGGTATGGGCTGGTCAGGCGTGCAACTGGCGGCAGGGCTATTTTGCATGCCCAGGAACTGACTTATGCAATTATTGGTTCTTCGCCATCGGAGTTGTTTGGCAATACTCTACACGATACTTACATGCTGATTAATGCAGCACTCATTCGGTTTTTACAGGGGATGGGTCTCGACCCGGATATATCTGATGGTGAAACTCTAGCAGAAGCCAGAGCAAGTATATGTTTCAAGTCGGCAGGTAAACATGAAATCACAGTCCAGGGGAAGAAAATAATCGGTTCTGCTCAACGCCGAACCAATGGAGTTTTCTTACAACACGGTTCAATATTGTGTGGACCAGCTCATGCTCAGTTAACCGAGTTGCTAAGTGTTGATGCTCCCGGAAAGCTGTCGGTCGAGGAAATAGAAAAATCGACTACAAATCTTTATGAATTAACAGACACAGATTATCAACGTGATTATGAAGAATTGGCAAAAAAGTTGATTAACTCTTTTGCCAAAACTCTCAATTTAGAAATTTCTGCTTTTTAGAATCGGACAATCATACTTGATGCAATTGCCAGACCCTGGCTGTCCTCATTGGCAAACCCACCAGCTGTTGCAACTGCAACATCAAAGTGTGCCGATCCAACATTTAATCCCAACCCTGCAGCAGCTCGTTGCGATGCTGGGCCACCAACGGCAACTCCCAATCGTGGTTGAACAAATGTAGATCCAAGTTCACAGCCGAAACTGAGTTCGGGAGTGTTCTGCATGCCGCTTCTTTTTTCCAGGTACTTGGAAACATCTGCAGAGCATAGAAACTGTCCAAACTTTTTACTGCAACCGGCTCGTACGATTCCAGCTGGGCTTTCGCTCCATGCTTGACCAACTGTTTCTGTTTCAGTAGTTGTAACATTATCAGATATGTCATCACTTAGAATCGTAATCGAGTCAGCAGTTGCTGACCACGTGTGCCTTTCAATATCAGTATCCCAGTTCATTGAACCAGCAACATTTTGAATTGCAAGCCCGAAAGTCCAACCGCGTGGTGCTTGCAGGCAGACGCCTAAATCAACAGCATATCCTGAACCACCTTTTGCAGTTAAATATTCTGCAGAAGCAGAACCATTTATGCCACTGAGCTCGGTAATTATGCTGCCATCTGCCGACGCGATATCGAACCCATAAATTCCGTGGAGATAATGTGTATTAACTCCAGCTGAGAGTCGGTAAACTTTGTTTGTTATCAACGGCCTCGCATAAGAAAGTGTTGCCTTTCCAATACCATGACCCTGAGCATCAGTATCTTCAAATCTGAATTCCTGATTGATCTCATTTCCCATCAACACAAGATCTACAAAATCTTTGTCAATTGTGCCATATCCCGATCCGGCTCCCTGGAAAGTAAGAGCTATATTCCCTTTTCTGAGCCCCAGGAGTACTGCATTTGCATTTAAATCCATGCTCAGCCCGCCGTCAGGAATATCGGATAGTATTTCCAGTTTATCGGCATTGGTAAGTACTGCACCAGATATCTCATTATATCTGTTGAGCGAGAAGGAGTTGTTGCCAGCATCTATTGCAAGTGATGGTAGAATAATCTCAAACCCTGAACCGGTATCGATAACAAGATTTGCCGGATTCCATGCTATCGATTCCAACCCTCGTGAAGAAGCGGTGGAAGCATTGCAAAGTCCCTGACTACGAGCACCAGTGAAGCAGAACCCTTCACAGGGGACAAGGACCAGGAAATTCAGTATTATCGTAAATAGTAAAATTTTGTTCAACATTGCTGTTACCTCAAATCGTCGTTGATAAGGACTTCTGCGCTGATTACACCACTGAAAGCTATGCCATCATCGGCTCGGACTGTTACCGTCTGACCATTAGTACCAGGCATAGTCACCATTATTGCAGAGCAAGCTCCCTCAGAGGTGATCAGATCGATTATTGTCTGGTCAATGATTATGGTATTGCTAGAAGTAACAGGATCAGTTACCCATCCCGTTTGTGAGTCTACTATACCCGATGCAACCGAGATTGGCCCGATTACTGCTTCCGGCGATTCAAGTACTGTTGTTGTGTCTGTACCGATAAACAGGTTCAGTTCAACTCCAAAAGGAAAGCTGTTATCAATGAGAGCCAGCAATTCACTTTGAATTAAATTTTCGCGTAGCCTGTCAGTTGTTTCTTCATCAAGATCCAGAAGTTCCGGGTCTGTATCTATAGAGCTTGGGTCCAGCGAAAAACTTAATGGGGCGGAGATGCTCCAGGACACACTGGCTTTATCACCATTACGTACTGTACCAACTTCTCCATTGCCACCAACTGAAATATCTCCACTAAACTCAATATGATCCGGTAGATCACTGATCAGTTCATTGATATTGCTATTATTCTCATCAAGGATAATTAGGGTATGTCCATCAATTCCATCTGTGGCTGCGATGATGTCACCCTGATGACTGACTGTTGTGCTTCTGCCATCCAGGTGATGACCTGTGATGCTGAAATCAATTTCACCACCTACACTTGTGCCATTATCAATATTAATGAACAATGAAGTGCCAGCTAAATGGAACCCATCGAAATCATCTGGAAGGTCAAGTTCCTCTGAAACAGGATCCAGTTCCCAGGTTTCCATCGGTAGAATACCAGTTACAGATTCAAGAGACAGCCTCGATGGAGAGATTGACAGGTTGATAAAATCAGTACTACTGATCCGAACTATTTCACCGCTACTGCCCGGAGTTACAACTGAAACATTATAGTTGAGCTCAGGTATTACTTCGCCATTAGTGGATTCGATAGTTGCATTTTCAAGAGAAGTCGCTGATTCACCAGATTGGAATGCCGGCAGATCCAAGTTGATAACCAGTGGAGAACCGTTGGCTAGAAATAGCTCATCAAATGAAATTTCGATATTACATGGAACAGCAAGGCCATTGTCAAAATTGATTGCCAGATCTCCCTGGCCAATTTTTGCACTAATCAGGCCCAAAGAATCAGGAAGGGCAAGGGACCCCGATGTTTTCATTTCTTGTGAATCAATCTCTGCGATTGCATCGGTAACTACCAAGTCTGAAAGTTGCAGTACAACATCCATGCTATGTTCTGGTGATATTCCGCCTGGAGCATGGCCACCATGGGAGCCTCCAACAAGTATTACAGCCATGGTGCCTGGCAAAGATTCTCCGGCAAGGTCAGCTACTTTAGTTTCTGATTCGCCTGGAAGTATTTCTTCTTCGAATATGAATATCGCAAACGGCGCCATAGTATCGCCATCAAGGAGAGTTACTTCAATTAACTCTGGCTCCTCTGTTCCTGAAATAGGGACAGGCAAGTTATTTGTTAATGTGAGTGAAATTTCACCGGTTTGAATTGTGGCATTTGATATGCCCTCAATATCTGAAGGATCACCATCGACATCAAAAGTAAATGACGGAATATCTTCCAGTTCAGGCGGGAGGTGTTCAATCATTTCAGATAGATCACTTGCCTGAAAGCCGAATTCGATTGGTGGAGTACCGTCAATTGAGATTACTCCGACTTCTGTTTGAAGTTCAGTTTCTTCAATTTCAGTTCCGTAGTCGAATTCAAGTACAAGGCTGGTCGTATCCCCATCGAGAGAAAATCCGAGAACCGAATTGTCACCTACGGAAATCAGATCTTCATTCTCTTCAACCAGGTCCCAGACAGTAACAGATTCAGTACCGAGTGGTACTGTCAGGTTGGTTGAAAATGTTGGCATTTCCGGCTTTTCAATTGTACAGCCAGACACAACAAGTCCCAGTATCAATACGTATGCCGCATGATATCTTAGCATTTTAGTTATTTCCATTTCTGCCCTCCAACAAGCAATTGATTTCACAATTAATTCTATTCTAGTTTTATATCGGCAGAGGAACTGTATTTCTTGACTGTTATTTATCGAAAAACCGTCCGGGAAATATTCACTACACTTGACCATTACAGCATAAGGAACCTAGTATCATTCATTCTTGTTGATTTGGCTCCAGAAGGACTATTGAATGACCCGATTTGTAACAGGTAGAATATTTGGCTCATTGTTGCTAATACTGGCAGCGTTGACTTGTATATTCTTTTTTATCCATCTGGCTCCAGGTGATCCTGTTGAACTGTTTCTGGGACATGATTCTACTGAAGAGCAACGATTAATAATTGAATCCAAACTTGGATTGGATAAGCCGATATACAAGCAGTTCGGATCCTGGATCACAGGAGTGATTCTGCATGGTGACCTGGGGGACAGCCTTCGTAGTGGTCGGCCCGTAGCAAATGAACTCGCCGATGTTATTCCCAACACACTCTTCCTGGCTGCTTGTTCATTTATTTTACATCTGATTATAGCAATACCCCTTGGTGTGTGGATGGCTCATAGGTCCGGCAGCAAGTTGGAACGGTTCACTATGTCAACCGGGCTGATGGTATATTCACTTCCGTCTTTCTGGCTGGGGCTGATGTTGATACTCGTCTTCTGCAGGTTGTTGGGATGGTTGCCTTCAGGGGGCATGAATTCTATCGATCTGGAATGGATGTCTCCAGGCCAGCAATTCCTGGATACTTTGCGACATCTGGTTTTGCCGGTTTTTGTACTTGGAGTATCGACGGTAATTGGAACTGCCCGATATGTCCGAACCAGCGTTTTGGAAGTATTGCAAAAAGATTTCATTATGTCAGCGCGTGCTCGCGGGCTTTCAAAAAAACGAATTCTCTGGAACCATGCACTTAGAAATTCATTGCTGCCAATTATCACAATAGTTGGTTTGAATATTCCGTTTCTGCTTGGTGGAGCAGTGATAACCGAAACAATATTTTCCTGGCCAGGAATGGGCAGGTTGACAGTTGAAGCAATATTCGCTCGTGACTACCCGATCATAATGGGGACAGTAACCGTGTCGGCATTTATGGTTGTATTGGGTAATTTACTGGCTGATCTGGGTTACGCATTTGTCGATCCCAGAATCAAGCTGCGTTCTGGTGGTGGCAAGTGAATTTCCTGAAATCACTTTGCAGCGACAAGTCAGCCAGTGTGGGCATTTTCATTCTGCTGTTGTTAATAGTTTTCAGTATTTTCGGTCCACTGCTGGTTGATGGCAGCCCGTCTATGCTGGGCGATAGAGAACAATCAATGGAGCAACCTTCTAAAGAGCATATTTTTGGCACAGATCTTTTGGGTCGGGATGTTTTCATACGACTTATGTATGGCGGTCGTTCTTCGTTGGTAGCGGCTGCCATTGCTGTTCTATTATCAGCGATAGTCGGTACAATAGTCGGCTTGCTTGCCGGTTATGGCCCTTGTTGGTTGGATCGAATACTGATGTCATTTACAGATCTGATGCTTGTTTTTCCACGCATATTTCTTGTCCTCCTTCTGGCCGCAGTTACAAAACCTTCATTGATGCTTGTCATTATTGTAATTGGTATAACTGGCTGGATGTCGATAGCCAGACTGGTTCGCAGTGAAGTCCTTTCTCTGAAAGAACGTGACTTTGTTCTTGCAGCAAGAGGATTTGGATTCAGCTCAATATTTATTATGTCAAAACACATTCTTCCACATGTACTGCCTGTTGTTCTGATATCGATGGCCTTGCGGCTTGGTAATACCATCTTACTGGAGTCATTTCTCAGTTATCTGGGGCTTGGAGTTCAGCACCCGGAAGTTTCATGGGGTGCAATGATTGAGCAAGGGCGCGGCCATTTGCTGGAGGCGTGGTGGCTTGCTGCAATCCCGGGTATTGCAATTACCTTGACTGTTCTGGGCGCCAACTTATTAGGTGATGGTATACGCAATATACTTGATCCAGTACGCAAAGGCGGTGAGCATGAGTAATTCAGTAGTTTTATCTGCAACTGGAGTATCGATCCAAACTCATGCTACGTCTCCAAAACTGTATGACCCTTTTGACATCACTGTTAAAGCTGGTGAATGTGTTGCTATAACTGGCTGCTCCGGGACAGGCAAATCGCTAACTGTTTTATCTTTGATTGGACTTGAGCCTTCAGGAGTAGTTGCTCGGGGAACAATAGAATGGAATGGTGTTGTTGTTGATAAAACCGATCGACAAAAACTTGCCGGCAAAGAAATAGGATTGGTTTTACAAGACCCGGTTTCAGCTTTGAACCCAGTAATTTCTGTTGGGATGCAACTGCAGGAAACAGTTGAAAATTTAATGTCGATTAAAGGGAAGCGTGCAGAAAAACTCGTTTACCAATTGATGGCAGAAGTACAGCTTCAAGATATAACAGAATTATTTTATCGATACCCTCATCAGTTGAGTGTAGGGCAGTGCCAACGGATAATGATCGCTATGGCGCTTGCCGGTAATCCCAAATTACTACTGGCAGATGAGCCAACAACTTCATTGGATGTAACCGTACAAAGAGAAATCATTGCTATGCTTACTAAGGTTCGAAAAGATCGCAATATGGCTTTGGTTATAGTAAGCCATGACCAAAATCTGGTGAATGATATTGCTGATGACATAATTGAACTCAAGGCATGTGGGGAAAAATATGAAAACGTGGGTTCTTCTGTAAGTCCCGAGCAGCCTTCCAAGAAAGTTTCTGAAGATAAAATTCCTTTGGTGGAAATATCTGGTGTTACTTCATCGTATGATGGCAAAGTGGTTTTAAACAACCTGTCGGCGACTGTAAAAAGTGGAGAATTCAAAGTTATCGCAGGTAATTCCGGGTGTGGGAAAACTACTCTGGCCAGGTTGATCTGTGGTTTTAAAAAAGCTGATAGTGGTGAAATCAGGATAAATGGATTGCTGCTGAATAATATAAAAGCAGCGCGGGCAAGTTCTGCTCAATTGATTTTTCAGAATCCGTTTAGTTCACTCGATCCCAGGCAGACAGTTCGCAGTATTCTTATGGAAGTCATTGAAAAATTCAATGGACCTGGTCTGGATTATATAATCGAGGCAGTGGACTTACCACTGAGGCTATTGGACGTCAAGCCACATACCTTAAGTGGTGGCGAGTGTCAGAGGGTAGCTATAGCCCGATCTTTAGCTGCTTCTCCGAAGTTGTTGATAGCAGATGAACCAGTAAGCTCTTTAGACCCTATTCAATCGCGAATAATAATGGAGCTCTTGCAGTCACTCTGCCAAAACAGTGGTTTAACTGTTGTTTTGATAACTCATAATCTGGTAGAAGCATTGAATTATGCTGATTCATTTTCGATAATGTCAGACGGAAAAATCATAGAGGAAATGAGTCCGGATGATATTCCAGTACACTCATTTACGCAAAAACTGCTGGCTGCAGCAACTGATCCTGCGGGGCTCAAGCTGAAGTTTACTGATAACTGTTAATAATAGCTTAACATGTAAGGTTGACAGTCGTTTTTGCAATCTCTATATTCAATTTCGGAATGCTGATTGGTGATTACTCCATTTATGTCATCATTGTTTTATTGCTGGATGGCTGAATGATTTTTAAGGTTTCGCATTGTCGCATTTTTTAGCGGCACTGTGTGACGGTATGTACCTGATGCGTAACTGAATTTTCAGTTTGCTTCAGACCGATGAAAGGGGCGGGCATATGCTCCGTCGTTCACGGCACATGAAAAAAATAGAAAAACTTTGCTTTGCTTCTTTGCTGGTGTTGTTGCTTTTGCCTTCAATTGCAGCGGCCCAGGGAGTTGGCACTATTAAAGGTGTCATACGAGATGGAGAAACAGGCGAGTTCCTTGATTATGCAAACGTTCTTTTAAAAGGAACCACACGCGGTACGATGTCACTTGGTGGTGGTGTCTTCTATTTCAGAGGATTGAAAGCCGGAGAACATGTAGTGCAGGTGCTGTATCTTGGATATGCTGAACAGGAAGTTACTGTAACAGTTGTGCCCAACGAAACAACTGAACTTCAATTTAATATGGAAGTTGTAATTGTTGAAACCATTGATGCCATTGCCATTGAAGGTGCAGCATTTATGGTTGAAGTAACATCCGCAAAATCTGAACAGAAACTGGGCCAGGAACGTCTGTCTAAATATGCAGTGGATTCAATTGAAGAGGCGGTCTCCAAGCAGGCCGGTGTGGTTATGCGTGGTGGAGAGCTGTATGTCCGTGGTGGTCGAAGCGGTGAAGTATCAATGCGAATTGATGATGTCCCTGTGGATAACCCTATGGGTGGTGGATCCGTTGATGTTTCTGCAATGGCCGTTGAAGCAGTCACTACTACCACTGGTGGTATGGACGCTGAATATGGTAGTGCTATGAGTGGTGTTGTAAATATGGTAACCCGTTCAGGTACTGATAAGTTTGAAGGTGCAATAAGGTATCTGACAGATGATTTTGGCCGGCAGGACAAAACTTACACCAACTATGATCGACTAGAGTTTGGGTTTGGTGGTCCAACTCCTCATGAGAAATTGACTTACTTCGTATCAGGAGATATGAATTTTACCGATACAGAGAATTTTTCTGTAGCAACCAGGCCTGAATATCGAGTTAACCTTGGTGATGTGACCATGTTCCAATTCCGTCGCCGCCAATCAAACTCTGTAAAGGGTTCCACAAAGTGGAAGTATGCCTTCAATGAAGGTTTACGTCTTACTGGTGAGTACTCTTTATCTTATAGGGCAGGTCAAGGCTATTCTCCAAACTGGAGTGTATCCGGTTACGCACGCAAAATTATTTATATGCCTCTGGTTGTAGAGGTCAGGCAGCAGGGTGGCGGTAGTCTGTTACTTTACTCTGGCGGTTATATACCTGTTTATTATGGACCGTGGTATGAGAATATGAATAATACTGCTCGTCCAACAATTGTTTATGATTCTCGAAACTCCAGCTTGATCAGGCAGGTTGTCCCTGTCCTTGAAGTAAGAGCTGTTGATGGGCGAATGTATAGTGTGGTTGCCGAGCCTGGGTTTGCAGGATTCAGGTATCCTCACTCTGCATTTTCAACTGCCCAGGAAGATTCATCTTATGTCAGTTTTAACTCTGCTGACCGTAGCGGTGAAAATTTGACTCTCAACCAGCAGATTAAATTTGTACTGTCCCATAATATCACTGATGAAACATTTTACTCGTTAAAACTCAGTCTGGTTTCTTTTGATTTTAGAAGTACAGTTGATGGTAAAGATCCATGGGACTTCAACCATGGTGGTATCTGGTCTCCAAACCTGTTTTATGGACATACTTCCTTGTATCTGACTGGGTCGGATTATTATACAGATCCACTGAATCCCTTGTTTATTACAACAAGTGACAATAATTTTTATGGAGAAGAATATTCGCGAACCTATATGACCAAGTTCGATATCACCAGTACCAGATGGAAAGGTCACCTGGTTAAAACAGGAATTCAAATTCAGTATAATGATATTGAGCGTAAATTTTTAGCCAATCCGGCTATTGAACGCCGAAACAGGTTTACAGGTGAATATACACTTGGTGGCAACAGTAATGTCTTCCATACCTACAACCCTGAAGCAGCATGGTATGTCCAGGATAGATGGGCACATGAAGGAATGGTTGTAAACTATGGTTTCCGCTGGGATATGTTCTCTCCGGGATCGGCTGCTGCAATCGAGTTACAGAATGAAGATGTTAACAATAATGTAATTAAATATAAACACCAATTCTCACCACGTCTTGGTTTTGCATTTCCAATTACTGAACGTGATGGATTCAGTTTTCACTACGGACGCTTTATCCAACCACCACCTAGGGCCTCTTTGTTCAGTAGTCAGGACCCAATAGGTAATACAGGAACCCTTGGTAACCCAAATCTGATGAGTGAATCAACAGTTGCCTACCAGGCTGGAATCAAGCATCAGTTTACTGATTTCCTGGCTGGTACAGTAGCTATATACAGTCGTGATATTTACGACTTGATCGCAGCAACAACGGTAACAGATGAGGAGACAGGAAATACTCTGGCTCGTTATATCAACAAGGCCTATGCATCTTCAAGAGGTCTGGAGTTTACTCTAGACAAGCGCTATAACAATAAATTTGAGTATAGCCTTAATTATACATATGCATATGCTGATGGTGTTGCTTCTTCTCAGGAGTTTGGTGGAAATCCGGAAGGTCTGGAGTTCTTGCCAAATCAGGAGCTTCCTCTTAATTGGGATATAAGGCACGCTTTCAACTTCCGCCTCTTGTTAAGCGAACCGGGGTCTTGGTCAAGCTCTTTGGACTTTTCTTTCAGCACTGGTTTCCCATGGACACCAAATGACAGATACGCAAGAAAAGCAGATCCTCTGGTAGAAAATAGTATGAGATTCCCTGCAACTTATGACCTCACCTTGCAAGCATCAAGAGATGTCAATCTCTATGGTCAGGAACTTAAACTTACGATGCAAGCAAGGAACTTGTTGAATCAGGATCAAGTTTTAGCTACCGGTGGCGGGCTCAATCCGGGTATGAACAATGCAGGTAATGCAGGTAATTCGTATCTAACTGAGACTGGTAAGTACGGTGGTGCTTACTTGCAGGATGCCAATGGTGACAATTACAGTGAATTCATTCCAATTGTTGACCCACGGGTCTTTGGAATGCATCGTCTTTTCCGCGTAGGTGTACGCTGGGATTTCTAGATCAGCATGCTTGTAGTGGATGTCTGAAAATTTGGATGGCAAGAAAGGAATCGAAATATGGATCGTCGGAATTGGCGCATAACTTATAACTGTTCTTCACGACAGTTACTGGCGCTTGCCGCAATGGTCTCATTCCTCATGGTACTGGCTGTTTCTGCCTTTGCATGGGCCGATATGGATGAGTTTGAATGGGGAGCCGGAAATCCTAACGGGGCATTTATAACCGATGGGTCGTATGTTATGAATGTAGGTGAACTACATGTTAACATTACAAACTTCGGTTTGATAGGTTCTATGGCTGGATCAACCTGTTCATGGTGTGATGCTCCATCTGCTCAGTGGCCTGCTGGTAGTGGTGTTGAGTACTTATGGTGCGCTGGGCTTTGGGTTGGCGGAGTTATGCTAGGTGAGAAGCTAGTTTCTACAGGTCAATATGAACGTGAAATTGTGGCAAGGACTGAGATTGAAGATACCATTTATGAAGCAATTAGTGGTAATATCACGCGTCCTATTGGCAATGATTTGGCTGGTGGTAAAAGACTTCCTGAAGCTGGTGCTGATGATGATGAAGATGATTTCATAGATGAAGAGACTCTGGATGGCTATGACGACGATGGCGACGGCCTGATTGATGAAGATTTTGGCCAAGTGGGAAACCAGATGATGGTTTGTACTCTTTATGACAACACTCGTCTTGCTTCTGAGCGTTACCCTGATCATACTCCTTTGAACTTGAAGATAGTACAGAGTGCATATGCATGGGAAAATGATGATGCTGATGACTTTGTAGGTTTTGATTTTGAAATTACAAACATCGGTGTTGCTTCTATTGATGATGTGTATATCGGTTTATTTGCAGACAGTGATATAGGTAAGCGAAATACACCTGGTAGAGCTGACGATGATCTGGCTGGTAGCTTTGATGGTATGGTTCAGGCAAGGGATGAGAGCTGGGTTCCAGTTTCAGTTGGATACATGTATGACAAAGATGGTGACGGCGGAGAAGCTACAGGCTATTTCGGTGTTATATTCTTAGGTCATGATATTGATCCAACCGGGTTGAGAGCTCCAGAAAAAGTAAAGCTACGTTCTTTCCAATCCTTCTCCGGGCAAGCTGCTTTTGATCAGGGTGGAGACCCTACAAATGATGCGGAAAGGTATGAGCTCCTTGCAGCTGATGAGCGTGATCCAGATACAAATGAAGCAAAAGAAAACGATTTTCGATTTTTAGTTTCAGCTGGTCCCTTCCAGAAACTGGAACCTGATGATTCTCTTCAATTTCAGGCAGGGCTTGTTGTTGGTACCGGGTTGGAAGGTTTGAAAGCAAATGCCGCAGAAGCTGCATTAACTTTTTATGGAAACTTCTTTAATAATGATAAAAATCCGGAAACAGGCGTGAATGGACGTGAAACTAAAATTTGTCTAAGTGATTATTCTGATGTAGGTGGTCAAAGTCCAATATATGCATTCAGGGCAGATTATATGGATACAACCTGTATTACTCAGGAGTTCTATCTCAGTCAACCTATGATTGAATCAGATGATATGTTCTTCGATGCTGAGGCTAACGATCAGTGTGTATTTGTTAACATGGACAATTGTTTTGAATGTGCCCGTCAGCTGGGTCAGGAGTGTACCGGCGATAATATGTTGATTGGAAACTGGAACTGCTGGAATCCTGAGATACAAGATGATTCAAAAGCTGGTTGTACAGGTATTAGCGGTAACGAATTCCGAATTAATTGGCTGGTTGGCATGGCTCCACCGCCTCCTGGAATGAGATTATGGCCTACAGATGCTTCAGTGCATGTGTATTGGGACAATATTAGTGAAGTAACACCTGATATAAGGGTAAATCAGCTTGATTTTGAATCTTATAGAATATGGCGTGCAGATAACTGGGATCGCCCATTTGGATCTTCAATTGAAAATGGTCCAGAAAGTGGCCTGTGGCAGCTAATCTCTGAATATGACCTGGATAACTACTACTATAATACAAGAGCAGTAGTTATTGGTGACCTGGACACAACAGTGATCGATACGTTGCCTTTGGGATTAAATACAGGGCTTGAAGAAATAGCATACAGACCAAGGTGTCTGGATGATCCTCAGTTCTATGGACTGAGCAGTGCTATGCAGTATGTTGTCGATGCAGACTCGCTAGGTTTGCTTAGCAGCAGTCCTAACTTGTTTGACCGATTTGGTTCAGTAATTCCTGGCTATGAAGGACTACTACCTTGGCAGGGATATCCAGCTGAACTTGATACCTTTTTCATGGTTGCTGGACGCGAACAAACAAGTCCTAATGTTGCATTGAAAGTGCCAGTACAGTTTTATGAATATATTGATACAGACATCCATAATGGATTTTTGTATTTCTATTCTGTGACTGCATCTGATCATTTGATAGAGCTGGATGAAAATGAAGTTACAATAACTGGTAGCGGGCTTGTTGGTGACCCTGGTTCTTCATTCACCCATACTGTTCCGGCTTTTAGTGCTCAGACTGCTGAGGACAGAGCCATTTATGGTGCTAATATTTATGTTTATCCAAACCCGGCAACAAGGGAATCGTTGGCAGAATTCCAGGAATTTTATCCAAATGGTGATGACCCTACCGGTGTGCGAGTCAAGTTTGCAAATCTTCCTCAAGCGAGAAATACCATTAGTATATTTTCGGTTAATGGTGATTTGATTGAAACAGTCATTCATGATGGCACAAATGGTTATGGTGAAGCTGAATGGAACCTGGTCAGTAGGAATGGGCAGGAAGTAGTTAGTGGCATTTACCTGTATTCGGTTAGTTCCGATGGTAGTGCTTTTGATGATTTTATTGGCAAGTTTGTTGTGATTCGGTAAGAGGGCAAGTTTGCTCTCGCCGTTTTTTAATCCACTATGTAGTGGATCTGGAGGTAAAATGAAGCGCATTCTGTTTCTGACCCTGGTGGCTGTTATGTTGCCACTTGTTGCTCAGGCTGAGTTCTTCGAAAAAGTTGGAACTTATGGTGCTCAATTTCTTGAAGTTGGTACCAGTGCCAGAGCAACTGCTATGGGCTCAGCATTTACTGCTGTAGCTGATGATGCAAGCTCTGTTTTTTGGAATCCTGCTGGGCTTGTTGAAGTAAGAAGAAATGAATTCCATGTTTCTCAGGTAGAATGGCCTGCTGATACTAATTTGAGTTCAGCCGTTCTCGCTTTCAATCCTAGTATAATTCCAGGTACTTTTGGAATATCTATGAGAGCGTTTTGGCTTGACCCTATGATTGTCAGGACTGCTTATGAACCAGAAGGAAATGGTCAGTCTTTTGATGCTGGGTCAACCTCTTTTGGTTTTTCATACAGCCAGTTCTGGACCGATAAGTTTTCTGCAGGTTTAACTGCGAACTTTATTCATATGGGACTTGCTGAACAGGCAGTAAATACCGGTAGTATGGACTTTGGTATTTTGTACCGGATAGGTATCAAAGACATGCGCCTTGGTATGGTGATTCAAAATCTTGGTGGGAAAATCACCTTTGATGAGAGAGCGGCTAAAATGCCAACAAACTTTAAAGTAGGTGGAAGCTTTAAAGCCTTTGGGACCGATCACCAAAGTTTGTTGATTGCTGCCGAATTTCAACATCCAGCTGATAATGCCGAGAGATCAAACTTTGGTCTAGAGTATAACATGCGAGATACATTCTATGGCAGAATGGGATATAATCTTGGTTATGATACTGATGGCTTCACATGGGGCTTCGGCACTGTTTTGAAGACCGGTAAATACTCACGTATTATAACTGATTACAGCATGGTTGATATGGGAGCATTACATTACGTTCACAGATTGAGCATGTCTTTCATATACTAATTGGTTTTGTTCTGAGCCACCTGTTCCACCTCCAGGGAACAGGTGGCTTTTTTTATATCAGCACTTGAGTATTGTGTGTATGCTGTGAGAGAGGTTTTGAGATTGAGAGGTGCCTTATGTATAGGATGTTTCTCGGATTATTCTTAGTTCTTTTATTGAGTTCGAACTTGTTTGCTGCTCTGTTAACACCATTCGAAGGTGAGGGAGATCTCCGATATACTATTGATGCAGTAAGCAACTATCGTAGCGACGGATTACTGGATCTCGAATTCATTTTCTCAGTACCAAACAGGGAAATTCGTTTTATTGAGAATGAGAATGGTTCCTTTGATGGGCGGGTTGGCGTTTCTGTTTATTTATCTGTTAATGAGGAAGAAGTTCTCAGTGAGCACAAAAATATTATACCAAAAACATATAGTGAAGTGGAGCTTATTTCTGGGACAC
>JAAESD010000332.1 GCA_024229695.1 bacterium | reverse complement strand
TTGACTTTTTTCTTAGCTACTTTTTTCTTGGCAACTTTTTTCTTAACAACTTTTTTCTTAACAACTTTTTTCTTAACAACTTTTTTCTTCGCTACCTTTTTCTTAACAACTTTTTTCTTCACTACTTTTTTCTTAACAACTTTTTTCTTCACTACCTTTTTCTTCACTACCTTTTTCTTCACTACCTTTTTCTTAACAACTTTTTTCTTCGCTACCTTTTTCTTGGCTGCTTTCTTTTTTGCAGCTGCCATAAGACACTCTCCTCTTTTATCGGTGGCAAGTAATACAGCCTACGCACTTGGCTGAATACACTTCCCCCAAAGAAAACAGAGGAAGCAACTACTACTTCGTCTATTATTAACAAGTATAAAAAACTGTCAAACAAAAAAAACAGGAAATCGTAAATAAAACGACTCCCTGTTTCATGGTGCTCGGGGCGGGATTTGAACCCGCACGGCTTGTGGCCACTACCCCCTCAAGATAGCGTGTCTACCAATTTCACCACCCGAGCTTTATTAAAAGATGATTCTGTTACTTGGAAGAATCGTCTGTGTCAACATTACTCTCAATTGGATCAGCAGTTTGAGTGACAGGTGTTGTAACTGTTCCACTCTTTGCTGCCTCCTGCATAACAGAACTATTAGATGCTCTGTCAGCTGTCAGCATAAACAACAAAGCTGAAGTTAAGAAAAATGCAACGGCCAAATATATAGTCGCTTTATGAAGTGCAGTTGTCATGGCTTTTGAACCAAACATCTGTTGTGGTAGACCACCGCCACCACCAAAAGCTCCCGACAAGCCGCCACCTTTACTTGACTGCATTAATACAACAATGCAGAGACACAATGATACGATGATGTGAATAATTGCCAAAACGGTGAACATAACTGCCCTTTCTCGCGATTCAAACGCATTAGAAATGCCACCGGAACACGGTAGCGAATCCGAAAATTAGTACAACCAAAGGCGAATGTCAAACCAGTGGCTATGGAGCTACTTTGCGACCAACGCTTTTACACCCGGTAAAACATTGCCAGCCATAAACTCCAACGACGCCCCTCCACCCGTTGAGATATGCGTTATCCCTTCAGATAAACCAGCTTTATTTACGGCAGCAACCGAGTCTCCGCCACCAACAACTGAATGCGCTCCCATTTTAGTAGCTGTAACAATTGCTTTGCATACACCTTCAGTGCCAACCTTGAATGACTCCATTTCAAAAACACCCATAGGTCCGTTCCAGAATATCGACTTGGCATCGGAAATAATATCTACATAATTCGCCAAAGTAGCAGGCCCAATATCGAGTCCCATCCACCCTTCAGGAATTTCAGATGAATTAGTCGTCTGTTTATTGCTGTCATTGCTAAAGGAATCTGCAATAACAATGTCTTCAGGTAGAACAAGTTTTGCTTTGCTTGTTGCAGATTTCTGAAGTATGTCTTTCGCCACATCTATACTGTCCTGGTCAACAAGACTGTCACCTATATCAAAACCCTGGGCCTTGTAAAATGTATAAATCATTCCACCACCCAATAACAACACATCAACTTTATCAAGCAGATTGAGAATTATATCTACTTTCCCTTTAACTTTAGCACCGCCCAGAATTGCCACAAAAGGTGGCTGGGGGTCGGCAACCAACTGCCCCAGATTCTTCAGTTCTTTATGCATTAACAAACCAGCATATTTATTCGAGAAATACTCAACAACACCAACTGTCGATGCATGAGCTCTATGTGCAGTGCCAAAAGCATCGTTTACATAACAAGAACCAAATTGCGACAACGATTTTGAGAACTCTTCGTTATTATCAGTTTCATCATTTGAAAACCGAAGATTTTCAAGAAGCAAGATCTCACCCTCTCCAAGCAATTCATATTTTTCTTGGGCATTTTTCCCAATTGTATCCGAAGCAAAATGAACTTTGGCACCAGTAAGCTCAGAGAGACGTTCAGAAACAGGAAACAAGGACATAGATTTCACTACTTGTCCTTTTGGCCTTCCCAGATGACTCATCAAAACCAGCTTCCCATTTTGATCCAGTACTTTTTTAATGCTTGGTATAGAAGCTCTAATACGAGTGTCGTCAGTGATGATCCCATCTCCATCCAAAGGGACATTGAAATCAACTCGCATCAAAACAGTTTGACCATTCGCATCATAATTCTGGAAATTGGAACTCATCTCACACGCTCCCTTTGCAATCAGCCTACAACTTTACAATACCTGCCGCAGCTACCCACTGTACCCGCAGACCTGATTCGCGAAGTAAATTAACAAGCTCAGCCGTAGTAGCACCACTTGTTATCAAATCGTCAATAATTCCGATTCTAAGAGAATCATAATTTTGCGTCAACAGCTTGTAGCAACCGGAGATATTCTCTCGCCGATCTTCAAGCTTAATATCAATTTTCGCCTGCTGAACTGTTGCTCGCTCTCTTGAAACTAACTGATTTTCCACGTTTATTCCAGTCGCCAGAGAAACTAGCTCCGCCAACAATTCGGCCTGATTGAAGCCTCTTTCTCGCCGCCGACTTTTATGCATTGGGACCGGAACCAGGACATCAACTTCCCCATAGTTCTGTATCGACTTTTCTACAGCCTTAACTATCAAATCGGCGAGTGGCCACGCCAGACCTCGAATTCCATGGTACTTCATTTCAGAAACCATTTTAACCAGGTTTGCGCAACTGTTCATCCCTCCGGTCATCGGGATTCCAGCAATTGTTTTTGATATAATTATTGGTGACAATCCATGAAAACAATTAGTACACAGATGCGGCGAATCACACCATCTAAGTCCTCTGACAAATCCACCACACGGCAAAATGTCATCACCTTGCTCACATAAGCAGCAGTTATCAGGATAAATAATATCCAAAACAAGCCGGGATGCCTGGGCAACAATATTCAATTCTTACTCTGTTATTCTGGGAGATTATCCAAAAGTGCTTTTGACATTACTTCCAATGGTGCAGGTTTACTAAACCACCAATCGAAAGCAAGCACCCCTTGTTCAAGCAGTAAAGCAGTTCCAGGAATATAAGAAACTTTTGCAGAATATTGGTTGTTTTGAGCGTAATTTAAATCAATTAAAGTACAGCCATCCAGTTTCAAGATATTTTCCAGACTGACATTAGAAAGACAATTGACCAACAGCTTGTCTGTATCAGATATCTGTTCTGCAAGATCTCGCATAGTAATTGCACATTGAATATCGATTTTGTGATGCCAATCGACAAATGCATCTGCACTTTGCGAAGTATGATAGCGGACTTCAACACTGTTAAACTCAAAATTATCTGCAGCAATTAAAACAGATCTGGCAGCACTTCCGGTACCAAGTATTACAATATCCATTCCACCGTGGACAATATTGTTATTAACAAGGTTGTTGATAACCACTTCCATCCCACCAATATCTGTATTGTGGCCAACCCATTGATTGTTAACAACCTTGACACAATTAACATTTCCAGAGCGGGTTGCTTCTTCTGTCAGGCTGTCGCAAATCCTGGCAATGCTCTGTTTGTATGGAGCCGTAACATTAAAACCAGGTACTGGAAGAGATTCAATCACAGCTCTAAAATCAGTTAATGAGATACTATTAAGTTCAAGGGAATAATAATCACAATCGATTTCAAGCGAATCGAAAGCAGCTTGTTGCATAACTGGTGATAATGAATGCTGAACAGGATTTCCAAGAACAAACATAAATGGCCGCTTAGGAGCAAAGCGATTGCCATTCAACAACAATTCATTTGATGCAGAATCATATACAAGATTTCTTGTAGAATCAGTCACCTTGTCCGCTCTTTCTGCGGATACCAAGAATAATAATTGAACCCAATAAAATCAGCACAATGCTGATTAGTTGGCTTGCTGTTAGATTGCCCAAATGAGGCGAGCCCTCTTCATACCACCTGTAATTATCGACAATAAAACGGGAGACACCGTAAAAAATCAAAAATCGTGCAAAAGTCAAACCCGTTGTGTAAGGCTTCTTGTCCAGCAACAGCAACAGCCCCCACCCAAGAAAACCCAACAAGGAACTATAGACTTGAGTTGGGTGCAATGCCTGACCTGCAGCAGCAAAACCGGCAGCACAGCTTTCAGGGAAATGTACTCCCCAAGGTAATGTAGTAGGAAAACCGAAACAACAGCCATTCAACAAGCACCCCAGCCTGGTCAAACCTATTCCCAACAGAACTTGAGGAGCCATCACATCTGCCACACTTAAAAACTGTAATCCTCTTTTACGAGACAAATAGAAGACTGTCAAAATTGCAGCAATGATTCCGCCATATAAAGTTAGTCCGCCCTCCCAAACATAAAACACTTTGTACCAGGGATGAAAATCCGAGAGATGTGTCAATACGAAATACAGTCTCACACCTATAACGGAAGACAACAACACTCCAAAACATAAATCAGATGTTGTTTCATCGGACATACCTCTGGTACGGCCCCGTCTGATGCTTAAATATATCCCTGCAAGAAAACTGAGTGCCAGTAGAACTCCGTACCCTTTTATAATCCAAAACAAATGCGGATGCATTATTCCCCCTTCTAGTTCTCGAAAGTACGAGATCCAACGTTGGCAAGTAATCCAATCATCAATGATGAAACAAGGATATGAGACCCACCATAACTCATAAACGGTAACGGTAAGCCAGTGACCGGTAGCAAACCAGATGTAATCGAAATATTAACCACAACATGAAATCCAAAGAAAGCAACTATCCCAATTGCAAGCATCGAAGAAAATGGTTTCCTGGCATTCTTGGCAATATTCAAACCGCTGATAATCAATATCAAAAACATAGTTATTAATAGCATTGCACCTACAAAACCAAGTTCCTCACCGACAACCGAGAAAATGAAATCAGTTTCACGTTCTGGCAAAAATGCCAGCCCCTTTTGTGTGCCATTCAAAAATCCAGTGCCAAACAACCCACCTGACCCTATTGCTACTTTCGATTGGTATGCCTGGTAACCAGCGCCAAACATATCTCTTCCTGGTTCAAAAAATGTCAGTATTCTTTCTTGTTGATACAATTTTAATTTGTCCCAGAAAAACGAGGCACCAATACCTGTAAGAATGTTTGAGAACAGAAGCAATGAGCTCTCAAGTAAGCCAAATCGGGCAAAATAAAGAAAACCGATGAGCAATAAAATGAAGGCTGCCCAAGGCCATGGCTGCTGAATGACATTCTCGGAATAGAAGCTGAAGATGGCGCTCAAAACAGGTGTACTTACACAAACAAGTAAAATTCCTGACAACCCATACCAGAAAACCATCATTACCCATATTGCGACAATTACCAGGCTTGTACCTAAATCCGGTTCATTTAAAATCAGAGCTACAAACAAGCCGCTAATAACAAAAGAAATGGCAACAGGAATTACTTTGTTGCCCATGTTGCCATCTCTACTGAACAGTCTTGCCAACATTAAAATCAACACAATCTTTGCAAACTCGGATGGCTGAACCGATACAGGACCAATGAAAAACCATCTCCTGGCCCCAGCTACCTCAGGAGCAAAAAACAAAAGAGCAACAAGAACCAGGAACATTACCAGATAAAGTACTGGTGCGGTTTCCTCAAGCAACTGAAGAGGAAATTTATAAGCCGCCACAGCAATAAACCAACCTATTAATACCCAAGTAAGCTGCTTCCAGAATAATATCTTTGGTATACCTGAACTTACTACATTATATGGTCCGGATATTCCTTCAGTCACACTCCAAAGAGTTGCCAGACTATAAAAACATAAACCTGCAAAAATAGAAAAAAGAACTGTTTTGCTGCCAAAAAAACGAGAAGTATATTGTTTGTTCCAACCCATTATTTCGCCGCCTTTCTATCTTTTTTCCAATCGAAATAATATGTCAGCCAGTTTGCTGCAACTGGCGCACATACAGTTCCACCGTGACCTGCATGCTCAAGTAAAACGACAAGGGCGATTTCCGGTTTCTCAGCTGGCGCAAAGCAGACAAACCAGGCATGATCCTCGCCATGTGGCGTTTGTGCTGTACCTGTTTTACCTGCAACATTGATTTCCGACAACTTTGCCTTGGTGCCTGTTCCAATATCAACAACTTTTGTCATTGCAGTACGAATCCATTTGATATCGTCACTTGAAAATGGAAGCGATTCATAAGGTGGCAAAGGTTCTGATACAGTAAGCCGCGGACTTAACACAGCATTGCCACTGGCAACTCTTGCAGTCATAACAGCCATTTGCAAAGGAGTGGCTAAAATTTCACCCTGACCGATAGCATTATTCAGGATTACTCCTCGAGTCCATTTGTTCTTTCCAAAATGTGAATCATACCATTGAGTAGTAGGGATATTACCAGCAACTTCAGAATTCAATGGTATTCCAGTAAGCTGCCCAAGCCCAAGGATATTGGCAGTATCATGTAATGAATCAAGACTGAGTGTAAGTCCTGCCTGATAGTAGAATACGTCACAAGAGTGAACTAGTGCAGCTGTGTGGTTGACATCACCATGCCCGCTTCTATTCCAACATCCAAAACTTCTGTCACCATAATAATAACTGCCAGTACACGGTTTGAATGATGTGCTTCTGGTCACAGAGCCACTCGACAACGCACACAATGATGTTATGATTTTATAAGGTGACCCTGGCGGATATGTCCCCTGAATCAGTCGATTCATAAATGGGTGGCCAGGATTACTCATCAGCCTGTCCCATTCCAAAGTTGAAATACCAGACACAAACATATTTGGGTCAAACCCGGGGTTGCTTACTGCAGCAAGCAGATCGCCACTGTTGACATCAATTGCAACTGCACAGCCCTGTCTTTCTGCCATTAATTCACTCAGACTGCGTTGAAGGTCAATAGACATTGTGAGTTGCACATCTTGCCCGGGCAAAACTGGATACCATTCCACACTTTTATGCCCTACGACTCTTCCCGAAGAATCGACCTCATATAAATACTGTCCCGGTTGTCCTCTCAACTCTTCTTCGAATGTTGCTTCAACTCCATACCTGCCGATATTGTCTCTACTTAAATAAATTGGATTCTCAGGCTCAAGGTCAATCTCGCTTTGGCGAACCTCTCCTACATATCCCACTATGTGAGCAAACATATCACCAAAGATATATCGACGCCTGGCTTCAGACTGCACGCTGGCCAGCGGTATTTCACGAGACTTCTCTTTAACTGTTATCAGTTCACTCATCGATGCATTGTAAATAACAGTTAAACGTGATCGATTGGATTTTTGCTGCCGAAGCAACGATTCATAAACCTTTTGTTCATCGAGACTGAACCAATCGATTAACCGAGTCAGTGTGGAATCAGGTCCACCAATAGTAAGGCATTTATTGGCAACAGTAATATCTGAAGTAAATTGATTGTCGGCCAACACTATACCATCACGATCAAATATTCGACCACGTGGAGCATTAACCCGTTTGCTTATTTGTCGATTATCCAAAGACTTGTTTTTGTAGTATTCATTCTGGAGAATTTGCAGGCGAAATAAATTAGCAGTAACTACCAGAAAAGAAATTATGATGAAGAATCTAACTATGCGTACTTTGATAATTTGTTTATCTGCCATGGTCAATCCTCAAAATCGAAGAGGCCAAATAGCAAACACAAGCTGGCAATAGGTATCTAAATTAAACCGCTATAAATTGAGGCTGGAATTGTCCGAGTGAAAAATGGGCGAATAAATTCATTACCAACAACACCACTCCCTATTAGTGAATAAAGCATCTCGTAGCTCAAAACAGCAATCGCTACAAGCCCGCCTGCTACTAATACAGAATCCAAAATCAAGCGCCCTCTCAACTTTCCGATGCTGTAACCTGCAAGTGAGCAACACAAAGCGTGCAGCCCCATAAGTTCTGGTTGCGATATATCCAAAACGATACCGATTAAAAACCCTACGATTGTAGCAGCAAAGGCACCCTCTGCCAGAGCAACTATAACAATGACCATCATCAGGAAGTCTGGAGATATGTTGTTAAAGGAAATCAATGGACCAATAACAGTGCTACCTAAAACAGCAAGGAGTAGCAGGAATGTGATGGCTTTAATATTCCTGATCATTATCCATCCCCTGCTCATCGCTCTTAAGGAACCAATCTCCGCTTCCGCTTACCAGGAACACTACATCCAGTTTGTTGAAAGAAGCTGCGGGCTCTACCAGGATGGATTTGAATATCCTGTCTGGAGGGCTGTTTACTTCAACAACTGTTCCCACCGGAATTCCTCGGGGCATGCTTGAGCTATTCATCGATGAGCTATTATTGGATTCTATGACACCGGAAGTTACAATAATATCTCCTACTTTTACATCCTCATCCCGGCCAATCAAGCTCAGCTCAAATTGACCAGCAATCGGTTGTAAAACACCCAGAAGACCAGTCCTGCTCAGTTCACATCCAATTGATATATCAGGAGAAGTTAAGAGTTCAACCCAGGCTTCATTTGGTGCTGTTATCCTGAAGACTCTACCAAATAATCCATCGACAGAAACTACAGGTTGATATTCTTTCCATTGAGGAGCAACAGGGCATCTCAGTTGTACCAGTCTTGCATCTGCTGTTAATTTGCGTTGGCGTATTTCACATGGAATAAGTTCCAGACTACCTTGCTCTGTCAATCCAATCGACTCACGGAGCATGTTACGCTCTCTGGCAACTCTTTCGACAGATACACTATTCATTTTGAATTCAATAATTTCTGCCTTCAACTCAGCATTAATTCTGTTAACTTTTCCGATATCAGTAATAAAATTGTAAACAGTCACATATGGTTTTGTGAGAATATCGCTCAGCGTATCCGCAACAATAACTTTTCGTTCAAGTGGCAGTACAAGCAAAACCAATGAAATAAACAGGCATATTCCCAAAGTTAAAGTACTACTTGTCGTAGATTTGGAATTTTGGCTTAGCGGCATCTACAACTCCACTTTGAGTTAATAATTTGTCCCTCTCATGATGACCGGCCGATACTTGTCAAAGTCATCCAGTATCTTACCGGTACCAAGAACAACACAGAACAACGGGTCATCCATGAGATTAATCGGGAGGTCAGTATGTTCTCTTAGTAGCTCAGGAAGCCCTCGTAACATAGCACCACCACCTGTCATAACAATCCCGCGATCTTTTATGTCAGCAGCCAATTCCGGTGGAGTATTTTCCAGTGCCTCTTTCAATGCTGCCACGATTGCTTGAATTGGTTCTTGCAATGCTTCCCTGATTTCCAAAGTCGATATTTTCAGGATTTTTGGAATACCGGAAACTTGATCCAAACCTTTAATTTCCATCTCTTCTTCATTTTCAAGTTTGAAAGCTGATCCAATTGCTTTTTTAATATGCTCCGATGTTTGATCGCCAATTAACATATTGTGGTTCTTTTTAATGTAACCAACAATGGCTTCATCAAGTTCATCACCGCCAACACGAATACTGGTATCACAAACGATGCCATTTAAAGCAATCACTGCTATTTCAGTTGTTCCACCACCAATATCAATTATCATATTGCCACTGGGCTGATCAACAGGCAATCCCACACCAATCGCTGCAGCAATCGGCTCTGCTACAAGAAATACCTCTCTGGCTCCAGCATGCTTTGCTGAATCCCTGACAGCACGTTTCTCTACTTCTGTAATACCTGATGGAACACAAATAACAATCCTAGGTGCAACAAAGTGACGCTTCTTCTGTGCCAGTCTAATAAACTCTCTGAGCATATACTCTGTAACTTCAAAATCTGCAATAACTCCATCTTTCAAAGGTCTGATTGCCTCAATATTATCAGGAGTTTTACCAATCATCGCTTTGGCTTCACTTCCAACAGCATAAACTTTACGTGTTGCCTTATCGATTGCTACAACAGAAGGTTGATCGAGTACAATACCTTTACCTTTGATATATACAAGTGTGTTGGCTGTGCCAAGATCGATGGCTATATCATTTGAAAACAGATTATTCAGCCAGGAAAACATTTTTACGACCCTTCGTCATAATTCAGTAAATACCCATCAACAGTAGAATCATCAGGCCAACCATACTGTCGAAGGCTTGTGAATTCTTTATCTCCAATTATCAGATGATCAAGGAGTTCAATCCCCAATAATCTTCCACATTCAGACAGCCTTGCAGTAAGGTTCAAATCTTCCCTGCTGGGCTGCGAACACCCAGATGGGTGGTTATGCGCAACAATCAGGGCAGCAGCTCCTCTTGTCACAGCTCCACGAAACACTTCTCGTGGATGTACTATCGAGGCATTCAGACATCCTATGGAAATTGTCTGATGCCCTGTTAATCTATGCCTTGTATCCATATACAAAGCTACAAAATGTTCTCGATCCAGTCCATGCATTTCAGAATACAACAAGGGTGTAAGATCTTCAGGGCCATGGACAGTGAGTACCTGTCCGCATTTACTTCTATTGCATCGTATTCCGAGTTCAAAAGCTGCAATCATTCTTGTAGCACGAACATAACCAACTTCTGGCTCCTGGCAAAGTAACACAGGATTAAGTTTTGATAAACTACCTAAATCATGATGCTTGGCAAGTAGCTCTTCAGCCGTAACTACTGCTGACTGACTACTCCCGTCAGACATTACCAGCGCAATCAACTCTCCCTCGGAGAGCGCTTTGGGTCCCAATTGCATCAAACGACTTCGTATTCCAATCTGGCTTCTATCGCCAGAACTTGCATCAAATCGACAAATCGTGCTTACTTCAAGCATAATGCCTCAAACTGGGAGATTTTTTCGAAATTAACAGACTAATTCAAGCTGGGCAACCGATTTATACTATCTCGGCAGTCTTTTTACCTTGAACATGAACTGTTGCAACCATATTCTAGACTAAACCAACTAAAGACCCTATGAGGAGATATGACCAGTTCTTCAAATCAAACTCCAAAACCAATTCTTGTCAGAAAATATGGTGGCTCCTCTCTTGCTTCAGTTGATCGAATCAAAAGCATTGCCAATGATATCCACGCAAAACATTCTTCTGGATTCCGCCTCGTAATAGTAGTAAGTGCGATGGGACAAACTACTAATGAATTGGCTTCACTGGCCAATGAGGTCAGTCCCACACCTTCTCGCCGTGAGCTCGATATGCTCCTCTCGGTTGGTGAAAGAATCACCATGTCCCTGCTGTCGATGGCTCTTGACGATCTGGGCTGCCCATCAATCTCCTTCACCGGTTCGCAGTGTGGCGTCATCACTGATTCCAGTCATACAGAAGCAGAAATAATTGAGGTCAAGGGTGACCGTGTCCGAGAAGCTCTCAACAAGGATCAAGTTGTGGTTGTTGCCGGCTTCCAGGGAGTTAGCCTGGAAAAAGAAATCACTACTCTGGGCCGTGGTGGCAGTGATTTAACAGCAGTTGCACTTGCAGCTGCACTTGGTGCAGACCGATGTGAAATACTCAAAGACGTTGACGGAGTATTCACAACTGATCCCAATCAGGTTTCAACTGCAAATCTACATGACACATTATCCTATGATGAACTGGAACAAATTGCTGGAACCGGATGTGGAGTTGTGCATTCCAGAGCTGTAAATCATGCTCGCAAGCATTCAGTTCAACTTTTTGTAGGCTCCAGTTTTCACAATTCATCTGGTACAATAATTTCCTCTGCCAATTTTAAATCAGGAACAACCGACTGCCCTGAAAACACACCATACAAACCTCTTGCAATCACACTAACAAGTGGTGTTTCCCTGCTTGAATGCACTATCCAAAACCAAAGCAATTCGTCTGAGTTGTTAGATAAATTCTCTTCCTGCATCCAGTGTAATGTGCCCCTTCAGGAATGGGTTGATTTTGATAGCAATCATATTTCCTGGAATTTGCTAGCAGAAGCCTCAGTTCTTGAAAAAATCGGTGACCAGATATCCGGTCTGCTTATTCAAGAAGGTGTTCACCACACTCACAGCCCAGAATTGAGTTGCATCAGCCTGGCTGGAAGACCACCACTTAATTGGGCTGATACCAGTAGAAAAATCAACGCTATTATTGAAGACAATAACATTGCTGACTATCGTATAATCTGCAGCGATACAAACTTGAGAATACT
>JAAESD010000331.1 GCA_024229695.1 bacterium | reverse complement strand
CCATCGCACCTGTAAAGGAAGCGATAAAGGACTTGAAAGTAATGCCAAGTATGCGTTGTCTTATGACTGCTGGGGAGGCATTGAAACGAGAGAATGTTTCTGGTTACAACTGCTCATATATGGCTGTTGATACACTGAGAGCATTTGATGAGATGCTTTATGTTCTAATGAATGGGACAGGAGTTGGTTTCAGTGTTGAACGCCAGTATGTAACAGAGTTGCCTGTAATCAATGATGAGTTTCACGATACAGATACCGTCATTGTTGTGTCAGATAGTAAACTGGGTTGGGCAAAGGCATTACGAGAACTTATCTTCCTATTGGCTGCTGGTCAAGTACCACAATGGAACCTGTCCCGTGTCCGTCCTGCTGGAGCACCACTAAAAACATTTGGTGGTCGTGCATCTGGCCCACAACCACTAGAAGATTTGTTTCGTTTCTGTATTGAGATATTCAGAAACGCTGCAGGTCGTAAACTTACATCATTAGAGGCACACGACATCTGTTGTAAAATCGCTGAGGTCGTCGTAGTCGGTGGGGTCCGTCGTAGTGCCCTTATCTCACTATCAAATCTCAGTGATGATCGAATGAGACACGCTAAAGCCGGGCGCTGGTGGGAGTCTAATGTACAAAGGGCACTTGCTAATAACTCTGCCTGTTACACCGAGAAACCCGACATGGGCATCTTCATGGAAGAATGGAAATCATTG
>JAAESD010000330.1 GCA_024229695.1 bacterium | reverse complement strand
TGACCACCGGACCATCGTGCCACACGGTCTCACCGTTCAGCAACCGGAACCCACCGATCAGGTCATCTTCATCCGTTTCAACGGTAATGTTGGCACGGATAAACTCTCGCTTGAGTTTAGCACATACCTCTTTCACCATCAGAGTTTTCCCGTTACCGGAAAGACCTGTGATAAACATCGGATAAAAGATGCCAGACTTAATAACATCCTTCACGGTGTTGAAGTTACCCCAAGAAACATATCCCGAGAATTTCTCAGGGACGTAGGAGTCTTGGTCTTCCATAACACCCAAAGCAGAAGGTGCCATGCCAATAGCAGGTACCTCAACAGCGGGGGTTGTGACTTTGGCAACAGGCATCGGAACAGAAGTTGACCCGTAGGTACCATCAAGTGAAGGCAGATGGTAAAAACCACGTTTGCTTGCTTTCAACTCTTTCTTGGTCACAAAGTAGGGAAACTTCATCCCTGGGTTAGCGTCCAGAACCTTACGGATGTCTTTTTTCTCGACAACCGTGGTGTCGGGTCCAAGAACCTCTTGTGCCGCACGGATAAAATCTTTCTGTTTGGCATTGATTTTCAAAGTTGACATATTATCTCCCAATGTCTTTTATGTTTTGGTTACTAATAACCTGATATGCACCTTTATTGTAAGCGGGTGCGATTGTGTGATTTGTTGATTTTTGACTTTTCGGTTTTGCTACAGGACCCGTGACTCTAACGTCTAATGACGGAACATCTGCCATCGGGCATTTACGTTCGTGCTTAACAGTCCTAAAGACCACATCGACTTTGCCGTAGCTAATCATTATTAGACCCAGAAGGAAACGTCATCACCGTAACCGATGGCGTCGAATACATTTTCGCGAACCATCGTGTCGGTTGCCTCACCAAATTTTTCGGTCTCGCCAAGCTTGATAAGTTTATCGTAAACCCAAGGCCAGTCAGCATTGGTGCCTTTGGCAACTTCGACAATACCGTCAACAAGGGTATCACCTTCTTCGCTAAACATCGAATAGCTGAGCGAGCAGTAATCACCGCACCATGGCATTTTGGGGTCTGTTTCAATGTATCCTAGTTTTTTCATTTAGATAATCTCCATTAGATTAGCAAAGGGTTTAAAAGTTTTCGGCAGTGCCTTCTTAGCACGTCGCACCGCTGCGGCGTGTTTGTTGGCCTCGAGCATACGCTCGTGGGCCTGTTTACGTTCCCACTCGATTTCATCGAGCATTTCCTGCTGCATATCATCAGCAGCCTGCCGGAGGTATTCGATGGAATCTTCCATCGTGAACCAACGGGCCCGAACACCGTGAAGTGCCTTATGGGTGTCGGAGAGGTAGCAGAGAAGGTCTCGCTTCTCGTCCTCTTCCGAGGTGGTTGCGATTTCCTGGAACCAGCCAGGGGCAAACATCAACATATTTTTTTCACTGTTCATAGGTATAGGATACAGGGTTTTTGGGGGTTTGTCAAATAGCGTTGTAAACCATTGATTTTGCACAGTATTTTTTTAAGCGGTATTTGCCGGTTTCCACCAGTTTGAGCCTAAAAATACTCTGAAAAATCAACCACTTACAGACTTCCTGGGAGGTCGTGTAAGTGGTTGAAAACATTACGCAATTATATCCATCATTTTATTGACTAAAATCTTGTTTCCGAACTTCTGGTTCAGGTTCTTTTTGAAGGCATTTTTGATTTTACCAGCAGTCCAGTCAGATTCGATTTCCAGATTATTTTCGGTCTCATGGATAGTTCCAACTGGCACAAGGTAATACTCATCGTGTCCAGGGTAGAAAACAGAACC
>JAAESD010000329.1 GCA_024229695.1 bacterium | reverse complement strand
ATGAGAAAATAGAAACCCACATCACCGACATAAAAAAGCTTGGAGTATTACTGGTGGCCATAATGATCTCCGGTCAGATATTCAAAAACTGCTTGCAGACTGTCATCAAGAGTACGAATTGATTTAACTTCCAGCCCGCTTTCAACCAACCAATCGGGCAGATCTTTATAAAATGCAGCTGCATGATCGGTTCTGATTATTACATCATTTTGATCCACTTCAACACCGGCAACAAGTTCTTTAGCCGCAAGGATTGAGGCGAGTTTTCGATTATCAGTGCTGGAAATAGCGACAACTGTCGGGTGGTCATCAATTGCTTCACGTATTTCAGTAACATCGCCTTCAGCCAGTAATTTACCGTTGTGAATCAAAATTATATTGCGCGTCATTGTTTCAATTTCAGGCAATATGTGACTGGAAACAATTACGCATTTTCCCTGCTGTCCAAGTTGTTCAATAAGTTTCACTATGTCTCGACGGGAAACAGGGTCCATACCGTTCAGCGGCTCATCCAATAGAATTACGTCGGGGTTGTGAGCCAATGCCTGAGCCATCTTGATTTTCTGGCGCATCCCTTTTGAATATGAACCGATACGTTTATCGGCTGCATCAGTCAGCCCTACAGTTGCCAGTGCATCTAAGCAGGCTTGTTCAAGCTCATCGCCGGAAAAACCCATTAGTCTGAGCATAAGAACCAGAAATTCATATCCTGTGAGCCAATCGAAAAGAGCATCACTTTCAGGGCAAAACCCGACTTTGCGAAATACTTCGCTGTCGCGTCTCAACTTACGATCAAAAAGGAGTATCTCACCCTGGCTCGGGTTAATCAGACCAGCAAGCATTTTAAAAAGAGTTGTTTTTCCTGCACCATTGAGACCAAGCAGGCCGGTGACACCGGGACCTGCATTCAAAGTACAGTCATTAACAGCAATTACTTCGCCAAACCATTTGCTGACGCGTTCTGTTTTCAAGATGGCACTCATGATACCACCACAACAGGTTGAATCTTTTTGCGCAGAACAAGAATTGCACCAACACTCCAAGCCGTTACTATAGCCAGGCTTGCGTACGGAGAAATCAATATTGTAGTTTCTGTTCCGTAAAATATATGACCTGCATTATGAATCATTTCAGTAAAGCTGATTACCTTGAGCCAGGGATTGATAAAGAAGAACACCTGAGATATTGCTTCAGTACCAAGTAGTAACAATACCCACCACAAGCTTACAAAAACCTTGCGAGTACCCATCGCTGAGATAGCCAGCAAAGTCAAACTCAGCACAGTGCCAGCAAAGAGGCAGTACAAAATAGTTTGAACTGGAATAAGGAGCAGCATATCCATACCGGTTGAGCCACGAGTAACGAGGTACCCAAAGATACAAATTGCCAGTGCAGGGAAAAGTGTCACCATGAAATAGTAAAACAGATTGATAAGACCTTTACCAAAGATATAGTCGCGCACAGAAAGCGGTCGGGAAAGATAAAGAGCCAGCCCGCCTTCACGTTTATCGCCTGCAATTAAATCGCTACCAACCAAAGTTGTAACAATGGCTACAAACAATATTTGCGTATTCAGAAAATGATGAAAACCGACTGCGGTAATATCTGTCCAGCCACCTGTAAGCAAGTTCCCCATGTCTCCCATTTTCCAGGCAAACCAGAGAAAGCCACCTTTAACAACTGCCGGAACCAAGGCAGCCATCAGAAGCAGCATGAATCGACGACTTCCTAGCGGTGAAGAAATGCCTTTACGAGCAATAGCCCACCACGGTGGTGCACCCCTTTTTGCGGACTGCTCCCAATTTCTGTACCCTCTTTGATAAACAGGCATTATGCGTCCACCAGATTAAAGAAAACGTCTTCCACTGAATCAGTCACAGGTTCCATTCTGCGCAATGAGAAATTTGTCTGTTGGGCTGCCTGTAAAATTACGGATTGAGCAGAATCCAGTTTAACTGTGATTACTTGTTTTATTACTTCAACAGTTGCTCCTGCATTTTCCAAAGCCAGAATAAAGGCTGCAGTTTCACCAGTTCCTTCAACTGAAAACATGTCTGTGCCTGTTCCTGCAGTTGATTCAATTTTTGTGTGTTGTAGGAGATTACCATCACGTAGAACAAGAATTTCAGAGCAAACTTCTCTGACATCGGAGAGTAAATGAGTGGAAAGGATTATTCCAAAGTCATGGTCATTTGCGAGATCTCTAATCAACTTCAGCATTGCAGTTCTGCCTTGAGGGTCAAGACCACTGGTAGGTTCATCAAGTAAAAGCCATTGAGGATCGTGAACAAGAGCTTGAGCAAGTTTCAGTCTCTGGCCCATCCCTTGACTGTATGTGTCCGCCTGGCGATATCTTTGGTCAGCAAGACCTACAAAGTTCAAGACTTCATGAGCTCTCTGCAGAGCATCGCTTGCTGGCATCCCTCCCAATTCTCCAAGATAGGCCACCATTCCTACACCACTGAACCCGGGCAGTATTCCCCCACGTTCAGGCATCCAACCGATCTGCTTTCTGGCTGATCTGCCGTCGGCAGAAACATCTCTGCCCATAAAACTTATCTCGCCACTCCAGTTGTTCAAATGCCCGAGCAATGCTCGCAGAAGAGTAGTCTTTCCAGACCCGTTAGGGCCCAACAAACCAATAGCTGCTGGCTCCAAAGTGAACGACAGCTCTTTCAGAACAGGCTGAACCGCGTAAGCGAAATTCAGCCCGGATACTTCAATCTTATTTTGAGTCATCACTTGACTCT
The DNA here is from genome assembly GCA_024229695.1 of bacterium. Classification (GTDB taxonomy): domain Bacteria; phylum Krumholzibacteriota; class Krumholzibacteriia; order LZORAL124-64-63; family LZORAL124-64-63; genus JABIBH01. The sequence continues at coordinate 25,982 of JAAESD010000329.1, read as the reverse complement.
GCTTCGGCTTTGGAAACTCTGTCTGCTTCCCATTGAGCAGCAAGAGCTAGTAAGCCATCAAGTGAAGATGTCTGTTTGAAAAGTTCCAGTGTTTCTATAAGTTGCTCATCCTTTTCTATTGCCACCATGTAAGCTGCTTCTGCACCATCAATTTTTCGGAGCATTTCACGCCGTAATCCGCGCCTCATAAATTCGTCGTTTGCCTGAAGCAATGAATCGGTCATTGCGATCTCATAGACTTCCAGATATTCAGCAAGTTTTTCTCGATCGACAAGAAACTCATTGAATGCCGAAAGCATTTCGTTGCTGGTAGTAAAGTTGCTGTCTACATCATGATCAACAGCCCAGATATGAGCAAAACGGAAAAGAGCAGTATCACGTTCCAGAGCAAATTCAAATTCACTCATAATGGATTGCTCAATTTCAATATCGGGAGTTACACCACCGCCACCATAAACAATTCTACCACTGTCAGTGTGGAATATTTCCTTATCCTCGCGACTTACTTCTTCAACTTCATCATCTTCAGGCTTTCCAAAAGCTGTGAGATCAAAATCACTGTCCTCTTTAAGATGATCCTTGTGAATAGATCGACCACTTGGAGTGTAATATTTTGCAGTGGTTAGTTTAAGAGCCTGATCCTCGCTTAGTCGGAAAACCGATTGCACTGATCCTTTACCGAAACTTGTTTTACCGACAACCAGTCCAGTATCATGGTCCTGAATTGCAGCAGCAACAATTTCACTGGCTGATGCGCTAGATCCATTGACCATTACGATAACCGGGATATCACTAAGTTGAACATTGCTACCCTCAGAGAAGTATTGCACATTCTGGCTTTGTAAACGCCCCTTGGTGTAAACAATCAAATCCTTGGGTTCAAGAAACATGTCACTGACTTCACAAGCTGCACTCAACAGTCCGCCTGGATTGAAACGCAAGTCCAGAATCAGGCCACGTGGTTTTTCCACAGCCAATTCATCAAGTTTTGTATGTAACTCATCTGCAGTTGTACGAGAGAAATTCTGGATTCTTATATAGCCAATATCATCCATCATGAATGCATAAGGAACAGATTCGACCTTGATGATAGCTCTTTCGATTGTTACTTCGAAATCTTCAACACCCTCACGTGCAATTGTAATTGTAACTTCAGTACCTGGTTCTCCACGCAAGAGTTCAATTGCATCCTGAGTTGTGAAATCGTAAGCAGACTCGCCTTCAACTTCTACTATCTGGTCACCACCCTGGATTCCCATAAAGAATGCAGGTGTACCTTCGATTGGTGAAATTACTGTTGGAAAATGATCACGAGTATTAATTGAAATTCCAAGACCACCAAACTCACCATCGGTCTTTACCTGCAAGTCTTCATAAAAACTTGGAGGCAAGTAAGCAGTATGTTCATCCAGATAGTCAGTCATACCCTTGATGCCGGCTTCCAGCAGTTCTTCTGCATCTACTTCATCGACATAGTTGTACATAACCCGCTCATAGACAGAGCCAAGTATCTTAAGACTTTCCAGAAACTCTCGTCGATCAATCTTGCCGGCAGGAGCATCACATGCGGCAGGACCAGTCAGCAGAATCATCGCTGTGATAAGCACAACAGTTATTGGCAAAAATTTGCGAATGTTATCAGGAATTATTTTCATACTGTCATCTTTCAATTGAGAATTATTCAGGTACAGATTGCTTGCTTTAAAGCAATTTCAGTAGCTGATGTTCCATTTTTTTCAAGTGCTCAAAGGCACTGCTCATCATCTCTTCAGGAGTTTTGGAAGCATCTATTACAACAAAACGCTTTTCACCGGAATCCGCCATATCGCAGTACGCTTTATAAACCCGATCATGAAACGCAATCGATTCAAGTTCCATCCTGTCCAACTCCCTTGAGCTGGTTCTCTGTCTGCCGATTTCCGGTGGCACCATACAGAGAAAAGTCACATCGGGAATAACATCACCAATAGCATAACTATTCATTTCACGAACTTTGGCAGTCCCAAGTTCCCTGCCACCACCCTGATACGCTTCAGAAGATTCAGCATACCTGTCGCACAGAATTATTTTTCCTCCTGCAAGTGCAGGCTGCAAAGTTTCCTGAACCAGCTGGGCTCTGCTGGCAACCATCAACAATAATTCAGTTTTTGCACACAGTTCAGGAAGTTCTTTATCCAGCAAAACATCACGAATTTTTTCACCGACAGGTGTACCACCCGGTTCACGCACCTCGATAATCTCTGCACCTATATCTAAAAGCACTGAAGCAATGGATTTAATCAGTGTTGATTTGCCGCTACCTTCGGGGCCTTCAAAAGTAATTAAACAGCCAGTTCGATTACTCACTGTCAGAGGCCTCCATGTTTTCTTCAGACAGCTTATTGGCAACTGTATAAATCCGTTGGAAAGTTGTAGCGATAGTAGCAATTGCCAGGACTACCAAAACCATTTCCAGAATAAACCAGCCAAAGAACATACCTACGATGATCATGACCATACGCTCAGGCCTTTGTAGCAATCCACCATAGCAAGTTGTCCCTAATCCCTCAGCCCTGGCACGAGCATAGCTGGTAGTCAATGAGCCACTCAATGTCAGAAAAATCATTAGAACGGCCATGGTATTTACAGAATCCAGTGCAGTCATATAAAACCAGGCAAGACCAGCAAAAAGACCAGCTTCAGCAAGCCTGTCAAAGTTTGAATCGATAAATGCTCCGCGCTTTGATTCTTTCCCCTGCATACGAGCAAGATCGCCGTCAACCATATCCAGTGCAGAGCCGATCAGCAGCACAATTGCACCGAGAAAAAGATTGCCTCTGGCAGCAATTACAGCAGCAATAAAACTGAGAATCAAACCGATTACAGAAACTGCATCTGGTGTTAATCCAATCCGGTCACAAGCCAGAACAATTGGTCTGAACTTGCTACGAACAGTTTTTTTCAATCCATCATTAAACATTTGTTAATCTCCTAGCCTGTACCGTGAATGAGCAAAACCAGTTCCCCTTTTAACCTGGGACCAGTCATCATTTCTATTAATTGCCCGGCTGTACCGTGCAAAGTTTCTTCATGAACTTTTGTTATCTCTCTGGCAATTGCCAATTCTCTTTCAGGAGCGAGCTCCTTGATAGCTGCCAGACTTTTCATTATACGGTGGCATGACTCAAGTGCAACCACAGTTTCTTTGCCCGAAAGTAATCCTTCAAGAGTTTTAAGCAATTTACCTGATTTCCTGGGCAAATAACCGGCAAAATAAAATTTGTCGGTAGGAAATCCACTTAACACAAGAGCTGCGAGAACGCTTGAAGGTCCTGGCACAATTGAGTAAGGCAAGTTCGCGTTACGCAACTCCCTGACCAACACAAAACCGGGGTCCGCTATTGCAGGCATCCCTGCATCGGAAACCAGCACTATTTTTTGCCCATCACTGACTCTGCTAATAGCTTTTGGAACAACTTTTTCCTTGTTGTGATCATGCAATGGCTCAAGCCTGGCTGAAATCCCGTAATGAGCCAACAGTCTTCTGGTCCGACGAGTATCTTCAGCATAAACCACATCTGCTGCAACCAGTGCAGCAAGCCCTCTGAACGACATATCGCTCATATTGCCGATTGGAGTTGCAACCAGCATACAGCTTCCCTCTGGAAAATCGATTTCAGGAAGAGTAATCATTTATAACTCCGGCATTGGTCGACCAGGGAATTTTGCTGCAGGTACAGGCTTCCACTTAAACGATTGGGAAACCATTTTGTTGCGCACCGCTTCAATAGTTTCCTTTTTGAAGCCCAGCGATTCTATTTGCCTGTCACCTAGTCCTTCATCAATTATCAGGTGCAGTAAATTATCGGCATCGTCATAGGAAAAGCCGAGTTCATCTTCATCGGTCTGACCTTCCCATAAATCAGCGCTGGGTGCTTTGTTAACAACCTCATCAGGCAGACCCATATGGCGGGCAACTGCCGCAACTTCCATTTTGTACAAATCTTCAAGTGGATTCAAAGCAAATGCAGCATCGCCATGAAGTGTTGCATAGCCAAGTAGAGTTTCAGTTCTGTTGCCGGTTCCAAGAACAAGCGAACTGTCTCTGGCAGAAACATCGTAAAGCACGATCATTCTGCACCTGGCCATAACATTACCTCTGCGAACTTCTTCACCTTCTGGTAAGTCATTTATAAAAATATCCACCATTGGTGATATGTCTCTGGTTTCAACATCGATCTGCAGGCATTCTGCAACAGCCAACCCATCTGCCAAAGAAGACGGGTTGCTCAGCCTGTACGGCATACAAACACCCAGGACATTTTCTTTGCCAAGGGCATCAACTGCCAGTGCAGCAGCAACTGCTGAATCGATGCCACCAGACAGTCCAATTACCACTTTTTTCAGACCTGCTGCATGAACTGTGCCAGCAATAAATGCTGAGCACTTTTCAATAATTTCAGTTGCAGGTAAAACCCAGTTGTTTCCCATTATTACATCCTGCGCCAGGTAGCTGGCAGTAACAAAATCAGAAATGTGTAAATTTCAAGCCTACCGACAAGCATCAGGAATGTCAGGAACCACTTTTCTCCACCACTCATGAACGCAAAGTTGCAGGTTGGCCCAACCATACCCAGCCCTGGGCCTATATTTCCCAGTGTTGCAGCTGTAGCACCAACTGCTGTAACTATATCGTTGCCAGTTAATGTAAGAACCAGAATTCCGGCTACAAAAACAAGCATAAAGAGTAGAAAGAATCCAAGCACATTAGTCATCAACGACTGAGGAATCGATCTTTTGTTGAACCAGATTGAATAGACCGCTCTAGGGTGAAGCAGCTTCTTCATTTCTGCATGTCCATGCTTTAAAATCAGCAGAACACGCATCATTTTTATACCACCACCGGTTGACCCGGCACAGCCGCCAATACCCATCAGAAACAGCAGGATGGCATGAGTAAATGGAGGCCACAGCATATAATCGCTGCTTCCATAGCCAGTTGTAGTGCAGATAGATACTACTTGAAAAATCGATCCTCTGACCGCATCGGAAATATTGCTGAAAAAGCCTGAAGGTATCAGAACTGCAATAATCATAGCTGAAGATATTACCAGCATTTTGAAGTAAAATCTGAACTCATCGTCCTGCCAGTAGCGTTGAGGTTTACCGCTGACAGCCAGATAGTGCAGACTGAAATTCACTCCTGCAATAAACATGAATAATATTATAATCCACTCTACTGCCGCAGACCCAAACCCACCGACACTGCTGTCAAGAGTTGAAAAGCCGCCCGTTGCCATGGTTGTAAAACTGTGGCAGAGAGAATCGAACAGCCCCATCCTGCCAACAGCCATCAGCATTATTACTTCAGCAATGGTAATCAACAAATACACAACCCAAAGCAATCTGGCAGTTTCCTTGATGCGGGGAGTCAGTTTTTCAGTATTTGGACCTGGCGATTCTGCTCTGAAGAGTTGCATGCCACCAACGCCAAGTAATGGCAGAATAGCGAGTGCAAAAACCACAATACCCATACCGCCAAGCCACTGAATCAGAGCACGCCAAAAGATTATGCCATGATGAGCTTCACAAACACCTTCAATATTTGTCATGATGGTTGAACCGGTAGTTGTGAACCCGGATATCGATTCAAAGACTGCATCGGTAAATGAAGGAATCACTCCGGATAGAACAAACGGTAGTGCCCCCGCGATTCCAATCAACGTCCAACCGAATGAGACTATCGCAAAACCTTCTCTGTGCCGCAGCCCTTTTGCCCCTCTGCCAAGCAACATCAACCCACCACCAGTAACAGCTGTGATTAAGGCTGAAATCAGGAAGATTGACCAATCGCCCTCTTTGTAAATAAAATCTACAATCATTGGCAGCATCAAAAACACTGCTGTCATCAACAACAGAAAGCCAAGTACTCTGCTAACTCCACGGAGATTCAATCAGCTACCCCGTTCCAAAGAATTTTTCAACATCATTCACACCATCGGGCAACGAAAATACAACAACTTCGTCACCAATATTCAATACGGTATCGCCTCGAGGAGTTACTACGCGACCACTGCGATTCAGAACAGCTCCAATAACTGCAGTTCGCGGAAATGATAATTCAGAAAGCGGTTTGCCAAGGCAGCTACATTTATTGGTAAGATGGAACTGCAAAATCTCCGACCCACTGAACCCCAAGCTGTGAGTGCTGACAACACTGCCTCTTTTTACAAATCGGGCAATAGCGTCAGAAGCAGAAAGTCTTGGAGAAACAGCAGCGTCAACGCCGAGCATCGGTAACAATGGAACATAATTTGGCCTATTTACCAGACAGATGGTTTTTCTTGCACCATGGTAGTGAGCCAGCAGGCATGCCATCAAATTGGTTTCTTCATCTCTGCTGACAGAAACAAAACCGTCTATCTCTTCCACACCTTCACTAAGCAATAAATCGACATCAGTACCGTCACCATGGAGTACTAGTACTTTGTGCAGGCTGTCGGAAGCACGGATACACTTATCCTTGTTGCGATCAATCAGCTTTACATTTACACCACGATGTTCAAGGTCCCTTGCCAAATGCAGGCCAACCTGATTTGCTCCAACAATCATCACATTTTTCAGCTGTGATTGAGGTGCATGTACATAAGCCAGAGCCCGATCAACAGCAGCCCTGCTACCAGCAACATATACCTGATCACCAGATTGAATAACTGTATTGCCACGAGGAATCAGAGTCTCGCCATCTCGCACAACAGTAATCACCAACGCCCAGCGAGAACCTAGTTTTGACTCAATCTCCAGCAGTGACTTGCCAGCAACCATTGAGTCATCATCAACCAAAGCCCCGACAACACGTACTCTACCGCCGGCAAATTCATGAACATCGCTCGCCGCAGTATCCCACAGCAATTGTTGAACAGTGCGAACAGCTTCAAGCTCGGGGTTAATTGCCAAGTCGATATTATCCAGAACCAGATTGTCTTCCAGGTAATATCCGTCAGAACGAACGCGAGCAACTTTTTTCCCGGCACCAAGCTTATGAGCAGTCAAACATGAAATGATATTTACTTCATCAATATCAGTTACAGAAGCAAACAGGTCACAATCACGCATCCCGATATCGGTCAAAAACTTGGGATTGGTGCCATTACCAACAACAATACTGCAATCAAGTTGTTCTTGAGCCGCACCCACTTTGGACGGATCTTTCTCTATAATTGTCACATCATGATCTCTACGACTCAAAGTGCGGGCGAGATCAAAACCTACTGCCCCTGCACCTACAATCACAATCTTCATGAATTATCTCCTGTGTAACTATTCAACGCAGCAAGCGCTGTTTTTGCATCGTCTGAGCTAACTGTCAAGTTGGTGACCATTCTCACTAACCCTGTACCAAAAAGTACTGCCTTCACTCCACATTTTTCAAGATGTTCTATTAAACCAGCTGTGTCGGAAACAGCAAACACTATAATATTTGTCTCTACAGGATGAGTTATTGAAAGAAATGGGTTATCAACACCGTTTGCAATAGTTTGGGCGTTTTGATGGTCGATAGATAACCTCTCTATATTATTATCCAGCCCATAGATACAAGCCGCTGCCAGAAGGCCGGCTTGACGCATTCCGCCACCAAGCATTTTGCGAACTCGAATTGCTTTGTCGATAAACTTTCTGCTACCCGATAGCACAGACCCCACTGGAGCACCTAGCCCCTTGGAAAAACAGACACTTACACTGTCAAACGGGCCTGCCAAAGTCTTGAATGGGATTCCACTTGCCACATGACTGTTCCACAGACGGGCACCATCAAGATGCATGCTCAAGCCAGTTTTTCTGGCGTTAACTGCAACATCTTCAATAAGATTCTGGGGAATTACCCTGCCACCTGCCCGATTGTGTGTGTTTTCAATACAAATCAGTCTTGGTGGTGGGCAATGAATGTTGTCTGGATTGATTGAAGGAGCAATCAGTTCCCATGTAAGAGTGCCATCTGGAGTTTTAACACAAGTTACTGTAACGCCACTCACTACAGCAGGTGCACCACCTTCATATCGATAAATATGAGCACCATCTTCACAAATTATCTGATCGCCAGGGGAAGTATGGCATCGTAATGCTATCTGGTTACTCATCGTTCCACTTGGCACATAAAGAGCAGCTTCTTTACCAAGAAGATCAGCCACTCGCTGTTGAAGTAGATTAACGGTGGGGTCGTCACCAAAGACATCGTCACCAATAGAAGCGCCCACCATTGCTTCAAGCATGGCAGGCGAAGGAGTAGTTACTGTGTCGCTGCGTAAATCAATCATAAAGACCGAACTCCCCTAAACGGTGCCAGAAACACCTCTTGGAGAAGCCGGCAGGCAGTCTGGCAACAGTACTAATTGTCAGATACTAAAAAATTGGTGCAGGCTTATCTGTCTCAGCGACTCTGTCTTTAAGCATTTTGGATACCTTAAATACAGGTACTTTTCTAGCTGGAACAGGAACAGCATCCCCGGTTCTGGGATTACGAGCCATTCGTGCTTTGCGTTCTTTCACCTTGAAAGTTCCGAACCCTCTTATTTCCAAGTGCTTACCTTGGACCAGAAGATCTCCAACCTTGTCCAGAAAAAGATCGACAGTTTCTCCGACCTCTTTTTTGGTCAGTCCAGTCTTTAGAGCGATATCCTCAACGATATCTGCTTTTGTCATGACATACCCCTTTTTTGTCTAGGGCAAAAGATTTTAGCGACAATGCCGCCTGATAAATACGATATTCTCTGAAATCGATTCACAAGTCAAGTGTTTTTATGTAGTTAGCTATTTTAAATTATCAATTTTTTCCTAAAGGTCATCCTCAATCTGCCGATAACAACCATAGAATACAGTTCAAATTTCAGGAATATTGTTCACGGAGGACAAAAATGACTTTCAAAACAAAACTTTTAGTTGTTGCACTAATTCCAGCATTATTTGCTATTGTCGGTTGTGGCAGTGACGGAGATACCCACACTCCAACTGTAGTAGACACAGCTCCACCTGCAATTCCTCTTGCTCTGAATGCAGAAGGCTTGGATAGTGGCGTAGTAGTGTTGAACTGGGATCAAAACACAACTGATGCTGATTTCGATGGTTTCAAGATTTATCGTGTTGTTGACACCAGGATGCTTGAATTAACTTTCAACCCTATTTCAGACAACTTCTACACCGATGAACGACCAGTACATGATTCTAAAAACGAATATAGAGTTACTGCTCTTGATTTCACAGGGAATGAAAGTGAATTTGCAAGAATCGAACTCTATGTTGAGCCATTCGATGAGCCTTCATTGATACCTATAGAAGGTAAACCTTAAAGCAATTTGGGCATATTGAGCAATAGCTCCTGAAATAGTAAGAATCGGGCCCCAATACGGGGTCCGATTTTATTTTTAAATTGTTAATATTTTATCTCTTTTTTACTAAAGAACCCCAAATAGCAACCGATAACATAAATAGAATAGAATAATTTTATTCAGGAACGAGTTTGTTTTTGTTCAAGGAGGACAAAGAATGACATTCAAAACAAAACTTCTAATTCTGGCGCTAATCCCGGCTGTATTTGCTATGGTTGGTTGCGGCGGCGACAGCGGAAAGGCCTACAGTCCTACTGTAGTTGACACCGCACCGCCTGCTGTTCCTTACGGCTTGGAAGCACAAGTCTGGGACTCTGGTGAAGTTTTACTAAAATGGAACATCAACACTACTGATGCCGATTTTGATGGCTTCAAAGTATATCGTGTTGTTGATCGCCAGATGGTAGAACTGACACCAGATCTTACTGCTGTTAACGGTTACACTGACAGTGCACCAGCAAAAGACAGCTTGAATGAATATCGCATTTCTGCTTTTGATTTCACTGGCAACGAAAGTGGCCAGGCAATTGTAAGTGTATTTGTGGGATTCCAGGAAGATCCTTCACTTGACCCATCTGAAGATGACCCAAGTGTTCCGGATGATGTAGTAATTGGTGATAAAGGTAATTATACCGTAGGTCGCTAAACTTGGAACTTTCAGTACTGAAAGTCGGGTCTCATATGAGATCCGACTTTTTTTTATAGCATATCTGCAACAGATACCGCAACTGACATGTAAAAATTTATTAAAGAATGAATAATTGGAGAAATTAAATCCCATACTCCAAGCCATAGAAGCAACATTACCAGCGGAAAACCAAACTGCCGCAACCTGGTATAATAAAACAGAGCCTTGCCCTTGAGAACTGACATCATAATCCAGCTACCATCAAGCGGAGGCAAAGGAATCAGGTTGAATATTGCCAGAACAACATTAATTACTACCCCAGCTTGCAATAGTTGAATAATAAAACCAGTTGGATCAGAGCTGACTGATGCAGTAATACCAAGCGCAATTGAAAGCACAAGAGACAACAACAAATTACTTGCCGGCCCAGCTGCTGCAACAATTGCATGATCCTTTACAGGATTTGTAAAGTTTGCGCCATTTACAGGAACCGGTTTTGCCCATCCAAATATCATTCCACCCGGCAACAAGGTCATCACAATTGGCACTATAATTGTCCCCACCGGATCAATATGAACTAACGGATTCAGTGTAAGTCGCCCCATACGCTTTGCAGTAGGATCACCCAAATATAAAGCAGCTAAACCGTGTGCGCACTCATGAACTATTACAGAAAATAGCAGGGCAATTATCATTACCGGGTTCATTTAATATCCTCTCTGATTGGTAATTCCAACCAGCAATTCCAAACGAAATCTGTTTCAAGGTTGCTCAATATCCCCTGACTACCTCTGAGACATTTCACAACTGGATTTATTGGGGCCCAAATTGCAGGGTCTGTTTTTCCGAACAGGGCAATCGATGGGACTCCAACAGCACCTGCAAGATGCATCAATCCGGTGTCATTGCAAATAAACCGTTCAGATTGTTGTAAGATAGACCCACAAACTCCAACAGTTGTTACTGGCATATAATAAACTTTCGCAGTAACAAGTTCCTTAAACCTGGTAATTACTTCACCATCAGCTGGTCCCTGAAGCACAACCAGAGTAGCGCCATGTTGTACTGCTCTATCGGCAATACCAGCAAATCGCTCTACTGGCCAGCTGTTTTCAGCTTTTCCAGCTCCTGGATGTAAAGTCCAAACCGACCGATTTGTTGAAATGTCCGCGAGATATTTGTTTGCCAACTCAATTTCTTCAGCTGACGAAATGACCACAGTTGACAAATCAGAAGTTGAGATGCCGACCGCCTGCAGCGGTGCCAGATTATGGGACACGGCATTGCAATCGATTTCTGGAAACGATGGCATTTCAAGAGAATAAATCTTGCTGGTGATATCAAAACCAAATGAAGAACTTTCGTTGCCAACAATCAGGCTGGCTCCTGATGCAACTGCCAGAGCGGTACTGGTCACACTGTAGGAAACCGAATTCAGGACGAATGCCAGATGTGGTTTGGTTGCGCGAAGTGATTTCACATGATTAAACAGATGAACAGGATTTCTGCATTTACGTTTATCAAATACAATGACACGGTTAACATGCGGGTTGCAACGAACTGCATCGTGATTGATTGGTGCACAAATCAGTGTGATATCGGCGGCGGGATATGCCTTGCGAATTGCCCTGAAAGCTGGTGTGGCACAGATCATATCGCCCATCTGGTTATGGGGTCGCACAATCAAAATGCGTTTGGCAGTGGAACCAACAAGTTGTTCGGCTGATAATTTCTGGCGTTTGAACAATCCTGCTATAGCAGAAGCAAAAACTCTTTTGGCTGACTTCCTGAAACTCAATTACTCTCCTGCTCTATCGTTTTTTCCGATACCTGACTGATTTTTCAGACAACCGTTCACGAAGCTGTTTCAGCAGCAGCAGGTATGCCTTATATCTCCACTCAGGTAAACTACCTGAAGAGACTGCCCTTTTGACACCACAGTCTGGTTCGTTCTCGTGGATGCAGCTTGAGAATCGGCATTTGGCACTATGCTCAAAAAAATCCGGGAAGTAACCGCTAAGATCTTCCGGCTCAATTCCCCAGGGATCGAATCCTCTGATGCCGGCAGAATCTGCAATAAAACCATCGCCAATTGGAAACAGTTCAGTCCTGGTTGTTGTATGCCTGCCGAGGCCTGTTTTTTCTGTGACTTCACTGACACGAAGTTCCAGGCCAGGCATCACAGCAGAAATCAGGGAGCTCTTGCCTGTTCCGGACGCCCCTACCAGAAGAGATATTCTGTCGGACAGCTGTTCCCTGAGTTGAGAAACACCAAGTCCGTTTTCTGCAGAAGTATATATAACCGTGCAGTCAAGATTGTTGTAGTAATCCCACGCAGGATTATCGATAGCACTTTCATCAAGGTCACATTTATTGACGCAGAGAACAGCAGGAACCTTGTAACGTTCTCCAGAAATTAATAATCGATCAACAAAGCCTGCAGTTGGTGTTGGTTCCGTTACAGACTGCACAACCACAACCTGGTCAAGATTAGCCATAATTACTTGTTCGATATGGCCACCTGCCCTGCGCGAAGCCATTCTGGATATCTTATTGGTTCTTGGAAGGACCTCTTCAATCACACCTTCTTTGTCATCGATAACAAGAAAACGAACCTTGTCACCAACAACAGCAACTGTGTGAGACTTCTGTTTACCCTGTTTCAGCTTACCACGCACTGTACAATGATACTCTGTCCCCTGGCAAATCACGGCACAGTGACCACTTTGTGATCTAATGACTACCCCTGTTTTAAGCTCTGCTGAAATAATTATCTCCCAGTTTGTAAAAGCGACTTGAGGAATTCGCAGTTATTGTATAACTTCGGTATACAATTATAGGTAACATATTTTCCTCGTTCACTCAAGGTGGTGTCAATGGACATCAAAGATGTTTTTGAGCTTGCTTCACCAGACCTGTTCATCCCTGAACTTGAAGCAACAAACAAACAAGATGCTCTTGCCGAAATGGTCGACAAACTTGTCGACAGTGATCACCAAATTTCCAACCGCGAAACAGTTCTACAAATGTTGCTCAGTCGAGAACAATTGGGTAGTACTGCAATCGGCCCAGGTGTAGCTTTCCCGCATGGTCGAGCTCTGGCTACTCAAGATCTTATTGTTGTAATTGCCAGATCAAGTAAAGGTATAGACTTTGATTCCACTGACGGCAAGCCTACAAATCTTTTCTTTATGCTAGTTGCGCCTCCTCAAGATAGTGGCAATCAATACCTTGGTGCTCTGGCGGCACTGGTTGAAAAAATGCAGGACGACTCACTGCGCGACGCCTTCCTGAATGCCGATGAATTTGACAGTGCTTTTAAAGCACTTACTGGAGAAGAGTAATGAACAGACAACTGGAACTACTGATTTCAATTCAGAATCTGGAACTCATGCTCAGGGATGCCGAGGATGCAGATAATTCTGCTGAAATGGAAACCATGGGGCTGAAAGTTGATACTGAGAGAATCAAAGCTGACCTTGAAGCTCAAATTCAAGAGATTGAACCTCGTGAGCGCGGTTATTTCAACCGCATCAAGAGCCGGGTAGACAACCCTGTTGTTGCTGTTTGGGACGGACATTGCACCGGTTGCTTTGCCGGCGTGCCAACTTCATTTTCTTCAGTAGCTAATGTGAACAAAGTTTTACATTGCGAAAGCTGCGGCAGGATTCTGTTTATACCTTAGCGTATAGGCACAAAAAAAGGGGACGACCTTAAAGGCCGTCCCCTTTTTCTATTTTTGACTTATTCAATTTCACCGGAATAGGCAAGAACCTTTGATGCTTCTATAGCGATTTCTTCTTTCTCGCCACCATCGTCATTTATACCAAGATCAGTCTTTGCCCACTGCGGTTTGGATATATTGCTGTAAGGGCGTGGATCACTTTCCCAATCGATACCTGGTTCTTTCATGAACACAAATTCATTGTCGATGAAATCAATCATCACAAGATCCCCACGACGGATCTGATCGCTGCAAATGTATCGTGAAACAGGAGTTACGACATTGGTTTCAATAACCCGATTCAATGGTCGAGCTCCATATTCAGGGTCAGTCCCCTGTTTGACAAGTTCCTCTTTTGCACGGCTGGACACTTCGATCAAAAATGGTTCATTACTTGTCAGTGCCCGATAATGTACACGAGAAATCTGATTATCCAGAATTTGGCAGAGATGGTCGTGTTTTAAAGTGTTGAATGGAATTATGTTATCGAAGCGATTCAAAAATTCCATCGGGAATACTTTTTTTGCTTCTCGCTTAACAGCATCTTCAATGTCCCGATCCAGCTTTTCACTATCAATACCACTCGAGAAACCAATATGTGACTGTGTAAGTTCTTCGCTGATTACATTACTTCCGACATTTGTTGTCAGAATGATAATTGCATTGGTGAAGTTTACTTCTTCGTTATTCGCAAGCACCAGATGGCCATCTTCAAGAATGCCCAACAGCGTGTTCCACATTTTGGGATGAGCTTTTTCGATCTCGTCGAATAGTATGATAGACATCTTCTTCTCTGAATCTACGGGATACATACGATAGAGATGAGAATCAACTTCGGAAATCATGCCACTGCCGTTTTCAATAGACTTCACATGATGCTTGTCCAGATTTTCCTGAGCAAGTTGAGGTCTGATTTCGCCACCAACATATCCTGGAGGTGAGCCGAGCAATTTGGAGATATTATAATGGGCAGAGAATTCCTGGCAATTGATACGGGTAAAGGCACGTCGATCACCAAAAATAGTTTCTGCAAGACAGCGAACTGTTTCAGTTTTTCCGACACCGGTAGGGCCAGTAAACATCATGGTCAGAAGTGGTCTTTCAGAGTCCTGGATACCGGCAACCAGACGACTTAAACTGTCGGCAATTGAATGTGAGGCAGCTTCCTGGCCAATCACCATTCTTTTCATCTGCTTTTGGAATCTGTGTATCTGCTCATTATTTTGACCAGTTAGTAACCTAATCACTTATATTCTCCTTAAAAGTCCGTTCAGTCGATCAATGCCGACACCTGATCCTTCAGGTTTACGGGTAAAAGTTTGCCCGCCTTAACTATGTCATCGGACAAATCAAGGCGGGCTTGAGAATAATTTGCTGCTTTTTTCTACTTTTTCAGATAATCTGCCTGTTCTGCTGTTGGATCTTCAACCCATCGATCGTCAATTTTTGGACGAACCGGGGAGTTATTCTTCAAAAACAGCTCAACTGTTTCTGCTGTAGTAATTTGGGTCAACTCAATCTTGCTGGCAGGGATTGTGGTCAGAAAATCAAGCCCACTGTTCCCTTCCATCAGATAAGTTGTACAAACTACTTTATATGTTTTTTCAGGCACGATTGGTTCACCATTAAGAGTCAAACTACAGACCCTGTCCCAGTTTTCACGATTCTTATTGAACACAGTGTGAACACCGGCAATACAAAGACCACCAGAACTTCCACGAACTTTGCGCTCAATAATTTTGCGAATCATGGCGCCATCCATTTCAACAATAACAAGCTCGTTTCCAAATGGCAGTACCGAGAAAATATCTTTGACTGTCAGGTCTCCTGCTGGTAAGTCAGCACGAAGGCCACCAACATTCTGGAAAGAAAAGTCTGCACTGAAATATGCGAGCATAGAGTCTGTTACAAAGTTACCCATCAAACTGGAACCCGGACCACCACGGGTCAGGTTAACAGCTGAGCTACCAACTTTGATATTCATTGCAGCTTCAGTTTTTTCAATGTATGGACGCAACACTTCAGCCATTTCAACATCTGGCCAGAGCTCATCTTCAAACAGTGTGACAATTGTTCCTCGATCATGAGGCTTGTCATAACCAAGAACAATTGCGTTTTTTCTATCGATGTTGATGATTGCGTGACCAATGCTTGAGCCGTTACCAAAAGACTCAAAACAGAGAGTATGGGTTACAGGATCAATCCATGGTTCCTGGTAACCACGGTGAGTATGTCCACCGATTGCAAAATCGATACCATGAGTAACATGCATCAATTCCATAAGGTTCATTCCACCACCGTGGACATGACCATAGCCGCTGCCCTGTGCATCTTGCGATGTTTGAGCTTCATCACTGGCAATCTGTTTCCAGCCAGCGTCAGCATCATATGGCAGGCCTTCATGAATAAGCAGAACAACAAGGTCTGCACCTTGAGCTCTGAGTTCATCTCTGTATTTTTCAATAGCAGGTTTCATCGGGTCAAAAATCAGACCAGCGATGTTATCAGGGAATGCCATGTGGACAGTTCCTGGAGTTATAATACCGATGATACCAATTTTCATTCCGCCTTTATCAAGCATCAATGTTGGTTGGCACCAATCGACAATTTCACCAGTTGATTCATCGCGCAAGTTTGCACAAACCCAGGGCATGTTGCTGTTTGTTGCCATTCTTTCAGTTACATGCTTGCCAAGATCAAAATCATGGTTGCCTGGAACAATTGCGTCGTAACCAAGTTGATTGAAGTACGCAGTCATTGCGCGCCCTTCAGTCTTGGTTCCTACCGGTGTCCCTTGAAAAGTATCACCTGCATCCAGAATCAGAACTGCATCCCCGTTATCAGCTGCCATTTGGCGAACTGCTTTTACGTAGGTTGCAACTGATGCACCGCCACCAAGTGGTGGAGGAAATGCAGGATTCATAAACCGTGCTTCTTCCGGGGCAACGTGACCATGGACATCGTTTGACCAGATCAGATGCAGCCGCAGTTGGCCATCATCGGCAGTTGCCGACAATGCCATCAACAGCATAACCAGAAGTAAAATTATTTGACGAATTTTCATCATTATCTCCTGATTGCTCCCTAGAACAAGTATGTGTAGCCAGCACCAACGCGGAACCTTGTGTCCTCAACGCGAGTATAGTCTGGTGCATAAAAATCATCGTACTCTTCATAGCCAAAGATATGGTACTGGCGGCTTGTCATTTTTGAAAGTTCCACCGAGAATGAGAATGACCCAGGACCAAACTCCATACCTGTTCCCATTGAAAAAGCACTGTGGGAAACTTCATTGTCAGTTGGAATATCGGTGTGACGGAATCCAAATCTCAATGGAGCGCCGTTATAGAATATGTGCTCTACACCAACACGAACATCGAATGTGTCTCCGAGATTTCGATCTTCTTCAGCACGGCTGTCTTCCAACTCACTCCAAGGAGTAAACACAACTTCTGCAGTGAAAGTTGTCCGAGGATCAGTTCGTGGGAAAAATGCAAAACCAGCACGGTATCGACCCGGGTAATTTACAGTTGACTCAGAAGTAACAACTTCAATTGAGTCCGATGTGTAATCTACCTGTTCTCCATCGACATCATAAGCAGGCTCATAAGAAGCACCAAAAGACAGACGCTCATTTGCGTTGAATAGAATACCGTAACTTGCTGAAACGCCTTCTACGTCGTTGTCGAATTCATAAGAGTAGCTGTTAGCAGGTTCCTGGAAAAAGCGTGAGCTCTTTACACCAGTTTGAGTTCCAAACAGGTAATGCAAAGCTGCACCAACACTTAAAGCAGGAGTCAACTCATAGCTCAGCCCTGCAGACAAATCTCTCAGAGCACCACCTATTGAATAGGTTCTGCGCTCAAGAATACTGTCACGAGGGAATTCCGGGTTGCCACTTGGGTCCGGGTTTAGCATGTCCTCTGCGAAATCGAATGACCAGTCATAACGATCTGTAACTGAAGCACCGAATGCCATTTTATTGGTGATTCCGGTTGCCATCGCAGCGTTGCCATTCCAGTAGTGGTGACGATTGCTCGCAATAGCTGTGTCAGTTACATAGCTGCCAAAACTGTCAAACAGTGGAGCAAAGCGATCTTCGTGATCCTGAGTTACAGCGATTGAGGAATCAAAGCGAACTTTCTCCCCCGCGGTAATTGCAGCAGGATTGAATACAGTACTGTACCCTCCTCTGCCAACTGCAACACCAGTTCCGGCTGTTGCGGCAATCTCAGCGGACAGGAAAATATCACCTGATCCGTAATAGGCGGTCATGTGCGAGCCACAGAATGAGACTTGAGGCACAAGCAACAGAGCTGCCAGTGCGATAAGTCCGCCTGTGTAAAATGTTTTTGTTTTATTCATTATCTCCATCTCCCGATCAGAATGTGTAATCCATTTGCACCCGGAACGTAGTAAAGTCACGAGGTGCGTAAGTGCTTTCAGGTGAGTCACCGTATTCGTCGCCAAATTCACGGGCGTCAATGTAAGTGCTCGGCATATTATGGTCACGAGTGACCTTGACCTGCATCAGCATTCTAGGGCTGACCCGACTGATAATTTTCAGCCAGTTACGGAATCCTTTGCCATCGACCATCACAAACTCATTACCTTCAAAGTTCCAGAGGAACCCGTTGTAGAGCTGTGAGCTGGCCATGAGTTTGATTCCGTCAGTCAGGTTATGTTCATACAAAACCTGGAAAGCGTGTGATGGGATACCAGCTGTACCAACAGCAGATGAACTGTCGCCCCACACTTCAGGATCTCCTGGATATGGAGTGTAGCTCAGCCTTGGGCGTGGCGGGAACATCACATTACTTGTGGAATACATAAATTTCAGGCGATTGTAATTGGATAGCAGGGTTATCAGCTCCCAGCGTGATTCCCAACTGCTGAACCATCGGACATCAGATGCAGTCATCATTGAACGACTACTGTAACGATGCCTTGTTCTCAACCTGATATTGAATTTTGGTTGATACTCAGTCTTGATTGTGTATCTACGCATATCAGTTCCATCAGATTTTCTCTTCCACTGATCAAACTGAATTCCGTTCAGAATAAACTGACGGGTTACGCGATATCGGGCCTCTAGGAAAACACCTTTTTCAGCCTTTGGAGTTGGATCATTCAAAGCGAGCCAACTGTAGAGATCATCATTAAGTCTGTATGGAGCAGTCAACAGAGTCTGCTCGTAGCGACTATCGTTTGAAAACGCACGGTTGTAAGGGTTGTCAAAACCGACATCGTAATCGCGATAGATAGCCAGCAAGTGCAGATTGTCCCACTGAGCAAACGCATTCAGCAAGTATGCATCATGGTGGTCACCATGGTTGATACCGCCATAAGCTGCTCTCTTGGGATCTTGAAGCTGAGCATATTCACCTGCAAAAGCTACATTATTAATTGTTGCCTGAAACTCAGCACCGTAGACACGACGAAACTTATGTTTAATAGTATCTGGTTCTGCAGTTTCATTAATGATTTCTATGCTGTTATAGCCAGACCATATTTCAGAATCACGAGCCTGGAGCAAATCCATATTATCAGACATAACCAGAGTCTCAACTCTTGGATTGAACGCTTCGTTATACTTTGACTCATAACCTGTAAGACCGATATAACTGGCTTCGCCAAGCATAATCTTGAAGTTACCGCCAACCATATCTTCGCGGAATGCGTCACGAGTTGCACCAGTCATGCGTGCATCAAGAACTTCCTGCTCTGGACGAGGTTCCATCATCAGATAACGGTTGATAGTTCCATCGGGGTTCATAATCGCATCTCTATCATTTGAAGAAGAGAATAACGTTGCATGAACTCTACCGATATTTGCTTCAACAGCTACACCACTGAGGGCATACTGATGACTTCTACTTAAATCACCACGAACACCGTTTGGTCGTTTGTTCCAACCAAAACCGGTTTTACGGAAGTGAATGTAGTCTGTGTTGTCCATAATAAGACCCTGGCCAAAGGCAACTCGGAAGTTACCCATGTAAAGTCTTTTAATATTCAACGGACCAATTTTCTGGTCGTTAAAGCCGTAGTAAGCTTTTTGAGTTTCATTCCACGACTTCTCACCCATTGCACGATAACTAAGCAATCCACCACGAACCTTGGGGCCCATTTCCAGGTTCAATTTATGAACCATATGTGGATTACCGGCAGTCAATTGTGTCTGACTGGAGATCTCGTCATTGTCAGACATGTAAGGTGAATCATAGTAACGAACTTCGTAGTTACCATGAACCTGGTCATAGTCCTGTTGCTCGGCATCGTCATAAGTAACAAAGTCACGAATGTTTCTATAAGCCCAGTAGCGAAGTCCATCACTTCTACGTAATTGACGGGCTGAATCAAATCTGCCAAGACGTTTTCTTGCGTTGAGAATATTTCTAGCATCGATTGCAGATACATTCTGAAATGAAATCAAATCAAAGAAGTCAAGATTGTTGACATTCTTTGGGTTACGCATCATGTCCAGGTATTCGTCGGCAAGGCCTTCACTGGCGCCTTCCTGACTCATGTATCGCTGAACCTGTCGATAACTTGCTGACAGTCTGGCAATAGAAGCGTCCAGAGCATCAGGTGGCAATGTAGAAACAAGAGGTTTCAACACAGCGAGGTCATCGTTGGTCATTCCAGGAACTTCCATTAATTCATAAACATTCCGGAAGTAATGGACATAAGTTCTGAAATCGACGATTGCAGCTGCCAACTCCTGAGAAATTGGTAGTGCTGAAACAGCTTCATAAGAAGCTCGGTTCAGGTCCAGTTTGTCAGAGGAGTATTGTATATCACTACTAAGAAGAACCATTATTTCAGGCGATGCACTTAGAATTACTTCATGCCTGCCTGCAGGAACTTCCATAGTGAAGAAAATTGGAGCAGATGGTTTGCCACTACGACCATCGGCATATGCAGATTTACCAGGGACAAAGTCCAAGGTTCTGATTTTGTCATCTGCCAGACCGATTATTGAAAGATCAGACTTTAGTGCACCATCAGTGAGATGGGCTCTGGCTTCAACTTTCAGTACACCGGGTCCGTACAATTCATAGGTCACCGGTTTATCGGTAACCCTTATGTACAGCACTGCATTGCTATACTCAGCAGCCAGTGGCAGGATTTCTCCTGTCGGCTGGCACGGAGTATCAGCAACCGCGCTGCCCACCAGGCTAATCAGTAGCAATGCTACAATCAGACTGGGGATAAATGATTTATTGATGCTCACTGTTATTCACCACCCCAGCCAAAGGTCAGGCCAAACTGGTGAGTATCGTCAAGAACGCCACCACCGGTTGAGAAACCGTAGTTCACACCAACGCCTGCAGTCTGGTAGCCAAATCCTGCAGTCATTTTATTAGGATTTGTCATAGTACCTGCGCGCATAACCAATCCACTGAGAACTTCAAATTCCATACCACCGTGGTATTGGAGTTCACCATCGATAGTGTGTTCCATTTCAAAAACGGTCCAGACACCTATGTATGGGCTATATCCGATACCAGCATTAATGCTCTGGCGCAGATCCTGGTTATCAATTCCGATAACCGGATTGTTGATGTTCTTTACCATCACACCAAGTCTGGTTCTGCTGTGCAGTCCGACCATCAAACCAGCATCGATACCAATAGTAGTATCGTTACCAGGGTCTTCCCCACCAACAGTCTCAGCAAACTCCAGCCTGTACATGTTGGCAGAGATACCAACATTGATTGAAGTATGCAGATCTGTGTAAAGAGTTTTACCCCACGCCATTGTGTATGTGTCTTCGCTCATCAATTCAACATCCTGATATTCAGAGACGAATTGACGATAACCAAAACCGATACCACCGTAATTACCCATCGAAGTAACTCCACCAAAGTAGGTTACATCCATGAACGATGTGCCGTATGGCTCTACAGAACTGGCACCAAGCATTCCGCTGGTGATGTTGCCAAGACCAGCTGGATTGAAGTAGGGAGCGAAAGCGTCGTCAGCAATTGCAACACCTGCATCACCCATACCTCTGGTACGGGGGCTGACGCTAATATTGTCAAATGCGGCAAATGTAGGCGCTGCGATAGCCAACACAGCCAGAATTAAAATCAGTTTTCTCATCCGATTATCCTCCCAGGCGCGTAGCAACAACGGCCGGTACTGTAAGTGTAGTCTGCGAGCCGTCGAACTTGTCTACAACTGACAAGTGAACGATGTACATTCCGGCAGGCAATATTTCGTATCTGTCATTACGGCCATCCCAATCTCTGCGAGTTGGGTCTTCCTCAACAACTGAAGCTGCGCCGTCGAACCTGCTATCAAACATGGTTCGAACAACTCTACCTTCCATGTCAAATATTCTGACAATGGTTTCAGCCATTGGAGAGGCAGTAAATCTAACTGGAATTGATTCACCTAAACGAGGCAAGAATGGTGCTGGAGTAATTGTAAGTGTTACTTCACCAGCTCCGTCAGGCATTGGAACCCGAACAGGATCAGCAAGTGCAATTGCCCAGGTGGTAGCCAAGTTTTCACTGGTTTCGTCGGCACCTTCAAAGCCGTTACCACCAGTTTGAACTTCAGTACCTTCAAGAGCATCTGCACGTGTAAATGATTCGCCATAAGAGTGAATATCTGAGAACAACTCAGGGAAGCCTGCTTCATTGTTGTAGGAACTTCCTCCAACATTTACACCGGACTTGTTCATGTGGTGTGCACCACCAGGTTCACCCCAGATAAATGCATCGATATCTACAGTCAGGTCACTGATACCATCCCAGTAGTAAAGAACAACAATCTCTCCACCGTTGGTCAGTGTTGGTGTAGTGGCACCATTGATACTGCCTTCAAATACATCGCGGAAATCGTCAATATTGTCACTATATTGGCCATCTTCAAACAGCTCGAAATGTGGTGCAAATCCATAAGTGCTTGTGTAAGCATTGCTACCAGATACCGATATGGCGATTGTATCACCCGGTGCGATAACTGCATCGGCAGGGAATCTGGCGTTGAAGTCAGTATAGTCTCCACCACCAACTGTACCCTGGCTAGGATTTCCAGCGCCAATCATCCAGTAGCCCTGATCATAGTAAACACCATCTGTCAGGTAATAATTATCAAGAGAGACTTCAAAGTCATTAGGGTTATAAACCTCGATGAATTCTCCGTCAGTACCTTGAACACAAACTTCAGTCAGAAGCAATCTTGCCAGTCCCTCACCTGGTTCAGGTGGGTTTTCAACAGTGTATGATGAAACTGGCCAGTCGTCGGTGTAGCCACCACCAGCGGCAGTTACAAAATAGCTGACTACAGTGTCCAATGGTTGCCCTGGAATTGTTCCGCTCCAGGTGCCATTGCCATTGTCAGTGCAAGCAACATCTGTGTAAGTTGAAGCATCAAGGCTCCAGCTCAAAGTCACTGAACTGACATCAACAAGAGAAACTATAGTTGCTGTGACTAGTACTTCAGCATCTGGGCCTGGATGTGATGGTGAAAGAGAAACTGCTGCAATAGTCAGTTCCAGAGTTTCATACACACCAGGAGTTCCTACTCCGGTTTGCCAGGTTGTTGAAATGTTTTCACTAGTTTCATCGTCACCGGCAGAGCCGTTGCCACCGAACTGAACTTCCGAACCTTCAGATGGGTCAAGTCGGATGAAAGTCTCACCAAAGGCATGAGCAGTCATGAACTGATCCTGCTCTTCGATTGGTGTATCTGGCAAATATGCTGAATAACCGGTTTTGTCGACACGAGCACTTGTGCTTGAACCCCACATGAACATATCGATGTCAGTTACCAGCGCTGTAATTCCATCCCAGTAATAAAGGACAACAATTTCAGCACCGTTGGTCAAACTTGGCAGGTCGCCGCCACCGCTTGGTTCGTTACTGCCAGGGAAAACAGGGGAAAGATCAGGAATCGCATCTGGAGAACCTTCTTCATAGAGCTCAAAGTCAGGGTCTGTTCCCCATGCTTCGGCAAATACTGTGGCACCGGCAATTGAAATTGTCAGCGCCTGGCCTGGCTCAATTGAAGATCCGTCAGGGAATTTGGCGTGGAAGTCATTATAGTCTCCACCACCGATTGTATTTTGAGCAGGACTGCCTTCTGGGAGTCTCCAGTAACCTTGGTCGTTGTAAACTGCGTCTGTAAGGTAGTAGTTATCGAGTTCTACAGTTTCATCGGTTGGATTATAAATCTCGATGAATTCATTAGGACTACCTTGAACACAAATCTCGGTCAACAGCAAGTGAGGTGGAGCATCGCCTGGGTCAGGCATTTCCATAACAGTAAAGCTGTTGAAATATGCAGGAGCTGTAACCGGTTTGGTCATAGCAACTCCAGCAACTGAAGTAACAGTTACAAACCAATCGACCTCATCAAAGTCTGCAAGTATGGCAGTATTACCTGTCCATGTATCGTCACCATTGTCTGAGCCGCTAGCCTCTGTCCAACTGCCTTCATTTACTCGATAGCTGAACACAGCTGTTTCAATAGTATCAAATGAAGCAATTGTTGCAGTCATGGCAGCAGTGTTACCACCAAATACAATTGCTGGAACTTCCAGATTGGTAACAATTGGAGCTGGCGAGTATGTCAAAGTACTGTACTCAGGAGTTTGGGCAACAGATGTTTCCCAGGTTGAAGCAAGTGGTTCACTTGTTTCATTGTTACCTGTAATCCCGTTACCACCAGTGAGTGTTTCACCGGTTTCATCGATATCAGTACGTGCAAAAGAAAGACCAAATGTATGTGCCTCATCTGCAACTGGTTCCTGCAAAGAAACCGCAGTGTCTGGCAAGTAACCAGCAACAGCAGTTTTGTCAGCACGAGGAACGTTTGAAGTACCCCAGATGAAATAATCGATGTCTTGAACTGTTGCTGAAACGCCGTCCCAGCTATACAGAACAATAGTCTCAGCAGAGGTTGCGAGATATCCTTCTGAACCGGCAACGTTGCTTCCATTTGAGCCTAGTCCATAACCGATACTTCCCGGAAATACTTCAACCATCTCAGGGACCGCATCGGCAGTACCGTCTTCGAAAAGCTCAAAGTCAGGATTTGTGGCATAAGCTGTGTTGAACTCAGTGCTACCGTTGATAGCAATTATAAGTTTATCGCCAGCAGGCAAGATGGTTCCGATTGGGAACTTGCAATGGAAGTCACCACCAATTCCACCTCCGCCTCCACCGTCGGTAATATCCCAATACCATGAGCCAGCAGTACTGCTGGTGGCATCGGTCATATAGATGTTACTCAGATCGATGTCTGAAGCTGTTGGGTTAAGAATTTCAACATATTCAGTACCAAAAACATTTGCTGGCGGTCTGGTCTGAACAACTACTTCTGAAATGAGCAGGTGATCAGCAGCTTGTGCCTGTTCAACAACAGCAAAACCGGACATAAGCCCGACCACCATTGCAAACAGAAAAGCAACCTTGAAGGTTTTCATCATGAGTTTTAACTCCCTTTCATGAACAAAAACTGTAAAATTTCAGTTTAAACTTCGATTATAGCTTGGCCGTCCAAAATACCTCTTATTGCCAAGAGTGGCAAGGTGTGATTATCATTGATTTTTAACGATTGAGAACCCGAAATCAGGATTTGGAAATGCTCAGAGAACCGTTCACAAAATTAACAATAAAGCGCGATCTGGCTGCCAGTCTTCTGCGTGTGAAGTCTGCCTGTAAAAGATCTTTCTCTGCACCAAAGGCAGCTACCCACAGCTCGACGAATCTGCTTGCAGTTGCCGTAGACACCATGCGCTTTGATCATCTCGGCAATTCCGGCATGACCCCCAACCTTGACTTGATTGTTAAAAACGGCACCACTTTTGAGACTGCAATTTCTGCCTGCCCCTGGACTCTGCCCTCTTTTGCCAGCGCGATGACTGGCGTAATGCCATCGGTGCATCAAGCTGGTCTAACTGGAACAGTGGGAAACCTGGGCAACACTGACCCGTCGGGACTGAAACCTGACGTGCTGACCCTTGCTTCTCACCTGAAAAAAATGGGTTACAAAACCTGTGCACTCTATTCAAATCCGTTCTTCGGTTTTGGGCTTGATGCTGGCTTTGACATCTGCGAGTACCACAACCTGCCAGCTGCCGACATGGTTATGCTTGGCCTGGACTGGATTCGCAAAAACAGTGACCGGCCATTTTTCTGTTTCCTGCTTCTGAACGATACCCACGAACCGACAATGCCAAAGCGCAGGTTCTTTACTCCATATCTTGATATGCCAGCTACTGACAATCAGCTCCGAAATCTTGTCCGAT
>JAAESD010000328.1 GCA_024229695.1 bacterium | reverse complement strand
TCAGTTTGGTGCGGTTGAATCAGGTACAGAGATCGAAAAACTAAGGCTTGGAATGGAGAAATTCACCAAACAGCTTGGGGATGCTGCGATGGGAACAGGAACTGCCAAAGTCATATTGGAAAAATATGGCATATCGTTAAGAAACAACAGAGGGCAGTTGAGAGAAACAGAAGATGTTTTGATGGATGTGGTTGATGTTTTGGGTCAGACAGAATCGAGCTTCGAGAAAAACTCAGTGCTATTTGCTTTATTTGGTCGTACCGGGGCGCAATTGAATGCCCTACTCGGTCAAGGGCGAGGGGTATTGGATGAAGTCATAGAAAGATATGATCGATTGGGTCTAGCAATATCAAAAGCAACTCTGGATGGAGTGGCAGTGTTTAATGACAAGATGGCAGAGTTCATCAGTATTGGTGTTGCAGTCAGAGATCAATTCTTTGGTGCATTGGCACCATTATTCACCGGACTGGTTCAATCATTAGAAGATATGACACTCAAATTCTTAGAATCCAGAGGCGGTGCGGAAGCATTTGGACAATATATGGCTGGAAAGTTTGTTGATGCAGTCAAATTATCCATTCAATTCTTTGAAGATTTTGGGAATGCTATGGCTCAAATGGCATCAGAAACCAAAATGAGTTTGTTAAGCATGCAGATTGGATTTTTTGAGTGGATGCATACTTTAAGCCAAACATTTATGGGGGCAAGGCTGGGGCTGTCTGAATTTTCAGACGATTTTGCAGCAACCCACGATAAATTGTTATTAACTTGGGCTGGGTTACAAGGAGTAATCACAAAGCCACTGGATTTTTCAGAAACAATAGCAAGCATTGAAAGATTAATGAACCCAATCGCTGAAATTACAGTGACAGCAACCAAAAGAGGAGAAGAAATAAGTAGCGCGTGGACTGATATATTCAATACAATTGGTGGCGCGATAGATGCAACAACTCAAGCAATGACAGCTTCGTTCACTGCTTTTTTCAATGCAACATCAGACAAGTTCCTTGATTTTAAAAATTTAGCCAAAGACATTATGAAGATGATCATCACTGATCTGGTAAAAGCATGGACAATCATGAATATCATAAACCCATTAAGGGGCTTCTTTGGTTTACCCTCATTACCGGGTAAAGCAGCCGGGGGAACAGTCACAGCTGGTCGCCCATATTTAGTCGGAGAAAAAGGGGCTGAATTATTTGTGCCAAACCAAACGGGTACCATCGTGCCTAATGATAAAATGTCAGGTGGTGCAACAAATGTGAATGTTGCATTCAACATCACAGCTTGGGATTCCAAAGATGCAACTCAGGCCATTGCACAGCAAGCACCCAACATAGTCTCTATTGTTGAAAACAGTTTCAGACGTAAAGGGCAGATTCTAGGGGCGACATAATGAGTGGTACCTTCCCATCATCACCAGCTGCATCCGATGTTTCAGTTCAATCCATTGAGCCAACTCTGGTTTCAACCACGATCAGTCTTAAAAGACAGGTAAGATCCAGAGGCGGTCAACGATGGATGCTGAATGTGTCATTTCCTCCTATGACAAGGGCTGAATTTGCTCCCATTTATGCTTTTTCAGTCAAACAAAAAGGACAATATGAGACATTCACTTATGTTCCACCCACCATATCAACCACACGGGGAGACTCTGGTGAAAC
>JAAESD010000327.1 GCA_024229695.1 bacterium | reverse complement strand
CAAACTCGTCAGTAGAGGAGTAGCCCGCAATTTTTGCACACTTGTCCAGCTTCTCCATCAGCTCTTTATCGACTTTAATTTTTGGGCCAAACATTCTATTCTCCTTCAAAAATATTTTTACCAACCATTTCAGGTAGTGGTTCCAGATTGAACAACTCCAGGAAAGTTGGTGCAAGGTCTAATAACGCAGGTTGCAAAGCGCGAATTGGTCTGTTCGTAATAATGATGCCTGGAACTTCGTCTGCAGCCATGCAGTGATCACCGCTCCATTTCATCATATTGTCGACAAATATTTCGGCAGGTACTTCGCCCAGTGCACTTTCATTACTGCCACGGAATCCCCTGTGGTAACCAATAATTATATCAGGAGCATCTTTTGTATAAGGGCCATGATAGATTTCATCGGTGCGGTATGCATACTTGATAGCAGGAGTGCCATCGAAATCCTTTACCTGCTCCAACGCTTCACAAATCTCTGAGAGCAGTTCTTCTCTGTCCTGGCCTTGATTGACGATGCCTCTTCGTTCACGACCACGCAAGTTCAAGTACAGACCGTTGATTCCAATTGCGTAAGCCTTTGTTTTACGCCAGTCAATGCCCATCAGGTATTCAATGTCGCCAGGCTTTTTCCCTTTTTTCAGGAACAGATAACCGTTTTGATGAAGCCAGCTGTTCAGAT
>JAAESD010000326.1 GCA_024229695.1 bacterium | reverse complement strand
TTGATGCACTCTCTCCCAAAGATTCACCACCGATCCACAGCCCAGCAAACCCAACAGCCATGATCATGTATCCGAGTTGCGATAAAGTTGAATAGGCCAGTATCTTTTTTATGTCATTTTGCTGAGTAGCCATGAGCGCGGCTATCAGAGCAGTAATAGCTCCAACGTATTGAATGACCGAAGCCGCAGTAGGAGCAACTTCAATTAAGAACAGAACCTTAGTCAGCATGAAAACTCCAGCCGCCACCATAGTTGCGGCATGAATTAAAGCCGAAACAGGTGTCGGTCCTTCCATAGCATCCGGAAGCCACACATGCAGCGGAACTTGAGCAGATTTACCAATGGCACCACAAAAAATACAAAAAACTGACCAATTAAGTAAGCCTTTGTCATAATTCCCATTCCTCAACGACCCTTCAATCTCTACAAAATTAACACTACCAAAAGATCCCCATATTAGAAGAATTCCAATCATAAAACCAAAGTCACCAATGCGGTTCACAAGGAACGCCTTCTTCGCTGCTTCGGCTGCTGTATTTTTATGATACCAGTGTCCAATGAGAAGATAAGAACTGACACCAACGAGCTCCCAAAAAATAAACATCATTGCAAGATTGTCGGCA
>JAAESD010000325.1 GCA_024229695.1 bacterium | reverse complement strand
ATTTATAATCCAAGCCTGTGCGCAGCAAACGCAACAGTCGCTACTGTAGTAAGTGTTCCTAAAATCAAAGGATAAACGGTTCTCCAAAATCCCCCACGATTTAAAGTGACCTGAACAACATCTCCTGGATAAACAAGAGGATTACCAACCAGGTCACCTTCAAGCATGAATAATTTGCAATTAATAGTACTAGATGTAAAAAGGTCACCACGTACGTTATGAACCCAAATTACCTTCTCCAGCTGAGCATCATCAGTTGGAGCACCAGCAAGCATTAAAATATCAACAAGTCGCATTGGATCTTTAATTCTGTATGTGCCAGGAGCAGAAACTCCACCAAATACTTGAACACCTGAAACTGATGATGTCAGAAACAGTTGTGAAGATGTGGGAATAACAACTGTATCCCCTGTATTAAGAAAAGTTGGAGTTACAGAATTATTGCCCGATACGAGATCAGTAATATCCATATCTGAAGATTCATTTACTCCATCAACGTTAGATATTATTTTCACATCGGTCAAAACAGCTTCTGGAGTGACTCCTCCAGATTCTCTGATTAAATCCCAGAGTGTTGGCTTGGAGGAAAATGTATAACTTCCAGGCTGACGAACAGCACCTAGAATATAAATCTGCAAAGAATTGAACTGTACAATTGATAATGTCACATCCTGTATAGACCGATCATAGAGTACAAGCTTATCTTTAAGTATTTGCTCTGCTTCAACAACAGAAAAACCTGCAACTGCGATAGCTCCAACTGATGGAAGCACAACAGTTCCATCTTGTCGAACAGTCAATTGTCTGTCCATATTTGGGCTTTGCACTACATTCAATTGCAATACATCACTAACTCCCAACAGATAAACTTCGTCTCCTGGAGCAGCACTTAGCACAACAGGAACCAAAAGTATTAAAAAAATCAGTGATCTAAATTTCATTTTCATCAAAAGCCCCTGTCTCTTATTTATTCGAATCAGCTTTATACCAATTCACAGTTTTTTCCAGGCCATCCTGGAATGATGTTACCGGTGCATAACTAAGCAGATTTTCCGCCATTGAAATATCAGCTTGAGAATGAGGCACATCACCTATTCTAGTCTCAGCATAATTAGGTTCTTTGTCAACACCTAGAAGCGAAGATATTGACTCATAAAGCTGACTTAAAGTAATTCTGTCCCCACAAGCAATGTTTACAACAGCTCCATCTGGATTATCAATCTCAGCAGCTAACATATTAGCGTGAACTACATTACCAACATATGTAAAGTCCCGGGAGAAGCTCCCATCACCATTGATTGTAGGTGTGTCACCTGCTAATAATTGAGTAATAAACAGTGGCAGAACAGCTGCATACTGGCTTTTAGGATCCTGTCTTTCGCCAAAAACATTGAAATAACGTAACCCAATAGCACTCAATCCATAGATGTCATTAAACACCTTCAAGTACAACTCACCAACATACTTGTTTACAGCATATGGAGACATTGGCTTCGATGGCATTGTCTCAACTTTGGGAAGAACATCAGAATCACCATAAGCGCTGCTACTAGCAGCATAAACAACACGACCTACGCCAGCATCTCTGGCAGCAACAAAAACATTAAGAGTTCCATTCACATTATGATCGTTGGAAGTAACTGGATCATCAACACTTCTTGGAACTGATGCCAGGGCTGCCTGATGAAATATAGTATCAATCCCTTGAAAACACTCGTTAAGAAGATTGAGGTCTGTTATAGAGCCTTGAACGAAATTTACTTTATCTTTAAACGATTCCATATTTTCTAACTTACCAGTAGATAAGTTATCAAGAATTGTAACTTCACAACCTCGTCTAACAAGTTCAGCTGCAATATGTGAACCGATGAACCCTGCGCCACCTGTAACTAGACACTTTTTCATTTTTCCCCCCAATTGAAAAATTACAGACTGAAGACATTTTCATTGTTGATTGCACCCAAAGCATTGCGTGTATCAACAGTTAGAACATCTGCAGCAAGAATCAGTCCATGATCTACAGAGCTATGTGGTGTAACAATTATTACAACATCATAGCTTGATATCTCATCAACTTCCCATTTATCGGTTTTCCTTGCAAAATCAAACCCGGACAAAGAATCAACTTCAGGATCGAACCAGGAAACTTCAGCTCCCTTATCATGTAGCAATTGGATGATATCCAGTGCTGGTGATTCCCTGACATCGTCGATATTGGGCTTGTATGAAACTCCAACAATAAGAGCTTTGCTTCCATTCACAGACTTTTTCCGAGAATTCAAGGCATTGGCTGTAATATTAACAACATGTGCAGGCATTTTTGAATTTATAGCACCCGCAAGCTCAATGAACCTTGCATCTGAACCCGATTGTTTTGCCTTCCATGACAAATAGAATGGATCAATTGGAATACAGTGACCACCCAAACCAGGGCCAGGATAAAAAGGCATATATCCAAATGGCTTGGTTGAAGCAGCGTCAATGACTTCCCACACATTGATACCCATTGAACTGCACATTAAAGCTATCTCATTTGCCAACCCAATGTTCACACTACGAAATGTATTTTCGAGAAGTTTAACTGTTTCAGCAACACGGGATGAAGAAACAGGAACTACAGTATCCATTACCTGGCTGTAAAGGCTGACAGCCATTTCAGTACACTCAGAAGTCACACCACCAACAACCTTGGGTATATTTTTTGTTTGGTAATGTTTGTTCCCTGGGTCAACCCGTTCAGGAGAAAATGCAAGATGAAAATCTTTACCAACGATTTTGCCATTTTCAGATAATCTGGGCAATATCACTTCTTCTGTTGTTCCTGGATAAGTTGTGCTCTCAAGAATTATCAACAATCCATCATGCATAAATGGTATGATAGCATCAACCGATGCATCGATAAAAGATATGTCCGGATCTTGGGTCTTCCCTAAAGGTGTTGGTACGCATATGTTTACACTATTACACTCAGATATTACTGAAGATTTTGTAGAGGCTGACAACAAACCTCTTTCAACCAAATCCTTAACGTCACTATCCGGGACATCTATTATATAACTGGAGCCTGCGTTTATCTGATCTACTTTTTGTTGGTCGATATCAATGCCCACGACTTTAAAACCAGCTTTACCATATTCAACGGCAAGCGGCAAACCTACATAACCCAGCCCAATTACTGCAAGTTTTGCAGTTTTATCTTCGAATTTTGATTTTGACAACTTGGTGCCCTCTCGTGCAAAAGAATCCTATTGAATTGCTTTATTTAAGAACAGAAACAGCACTTAACACTAAC
The DNA here is from genome assembly GCA_024229695.1 of bacterium. Classification (GTDB taxonomy): domain Bacteria; phylum Krumholzibacteriota; class Krumholzibacteriia; order LZORAL124-64-63; family LZORAL124-64-63; genus JABIBH01. Next base: position 99,695 of record JAAESD010000325.1, on the reverse strand, counting down.
TGAAATCATTCTCAGACTGTGCAATCTGTTCTTTGTAGCATTTAATATCTTGTCGAATTGTGATTACTTCCCCGACGCAACGATAACACCGATACAAAGAAACAACAACCAGAATTAAGACAAAACCTGCTGCAAGCCACTTGGTTGAATTATGAAGATGTTGGCCATGGCGGCTGATCAGGAAAAACACGGTTTTTGAAAAAACCAGGAGTGCAATTGCAAAACCGGCAAAGATCACTGCAAAGATTGAACGACTGATAAGTTCATCTTTTGCACGAAGATATTGGCGTAAAGGGAATGCCCCTGCATCACCACTAAATCGTGATTTATATGCTGTGGAAGAACTTTTACTTTTTCTTAATTTCTTCATATTCAGCATCGCTAATATCCTGGTCAGTTAGGTGTTCATAACTGGCATCTTTTTGTTTGACATTCTTCCGCTTTTGCAAAAATGAATTTAAGGAACGTATGAGCCGCCTTAAAAGAAGCCATGCCAAGATTATCAGGATTAGATTTTTCATGATGTAATACTCAACCTGAAAGAGTGAAAACAGTTGTGGTACGCCCGGCGGGATTTGAACCCACGACCTTCTGCTCCGGAGGCAGACGCTCTATCCAGCTGAGCTACGGGCGCATCGTAATGGGAAAATATAGTTCGGCTAATCATCGGTCAACTCGTTTTCGCTTTTAATGTTAAATACTACTGGACAGCAAATCTTCAGCATATTTGAATTGAGATTTACCTTCAGAGTCTGTTACTTTCTGCCCACCAAGTAAGCGAGCAACTTCTACAACTCTATCGTCCCCGGAAACTTGTGTTACTGATACAACCTTCCTGTCGGCAAGTTCTACTTTTTCAACTTGCAAATGATAATCACCGGCAACAGCCATTGTAGGTAAGTGAGTTATGCATATTACTTGCCCATTTACAGAAAGTGATTTCAATAACCGAGCCACACATTGTGCCGAGTCCAAACCTAATCCAGCATCTGCCTCATCCAGTAACAATGTTTGAGAATAATTATCATTGTTTTGTAATGAGAGTAAACCCAGGAATATCCTCGACTGTTCACCACCTGAAGAGATATCAGCTACTTTACCATATTTTTCGCCAGAATTTGTGCAAACTGACAAACCAACATTATCCACACCATGTTCATTGGCGACAACTGGATAACCATCAAGTGCAAAATCATAGTCGTCAGAAGTTAAGTAGTTTATGTCAAACTTCATGTGGAAATCTGGTAAATCCAGTTTCTGTATTATTAATGTAGCTTTGTCTGCTACTTTTTCACAACCGCTTGCCCTCTTGTCATGAAGTTCTCTTGAACATTCTTTCAAAAGTTTCAGTGCTGAATCACAATTCGATTCCAGCTGTGAAATATCAGAACTGGCAGTTTTATGGGCATCGATTTTAACTTGAAGCTCATTTTTCAGATCAATCAAACCAGCCGTATCAAGGTTGTACTTTCTCTTCAACTCCAGATAAAGCGATTCTCGTGACTCAAGCTCGTCATGAAGAGCCGTGTCTGCTGGCAATGAATCCTGGAAACTATTCAACAATATTGATGCCTCTGATAATTCTGAATCAGCCGATATCATAAGGTCCCGAATGTCATTCAACTTGCGATCAGCAGCATCGGCTGCAGGCAAAGCACTGATTGCAGAGGCCAATAGTTGTCTCACTGAAGGATCAGAATTATCCAATATTGAACTACACTTTGCAGAAGCAGTTGTCACACTTGCAAGATTGCGGATTAGTTTAAGCTGATCTGCAAGTTGTTCTTCCTCTCCTACTTCAAGTCCAGCTTCAGTCAGCTCTTGGCACTGGTAAGAAATGTATTCCAGGTGTTCCAAAAGTAATTCATCCTCAGTAATCCTGGAATTCAGACGTCGTTTACTTTCTCGCCAATCTTTCCATAAAACAGCATGCTGTTTCCTGAGTTTATAAAGGTTCAGTACTTGATCGAGAAAGTTCAAGGCAAAGTGCTTGTCGCCCAACTCACGCTTCTGATCCTGACTTTGAACTGAAATAAGTAAGGAAGCAATATCAGACATTATTGATAACGACGATATCAAACCATTTATCAGGACACGGCCTCTGCCTTCACGTCGAATTTCACGCCTGAGGACAATTATACCATCAGAATCTATGCGGATGCCTTTTCTTTTAATCTGCTCATATCGGGAATCTATTTCCTGGACTTCAAATATTGCTTCTACATAGGCTTCACTTTCACCATGCCTTACGAATTCCTTCGTAACAGCAGCACCTAGTAATAAACTCAATCCACCTGCAATAATAGATTTCCCAGCACCGGTTTCTCCAGTGATGACTGTCAAACCTTCTGCAAACGATATAGATAAATCATCGACAATTGCGAGATTACTAATGCGAAGTTCAAGTAACATTCTATTTCCTGTAACTACGACGTTTTATCGCACCCCATTGAAGTTTTCTTCTCATTGATCGGAAAAAATCGTTATTTCTGAACTTGATTAATTTTACTTTATGCTCACCAATAGTATAAGAAATCCTGTCACCATCACCCAGGTGACCGGCAACCTGTCCATCAGCGGTAAGCATTGCCCCTGCAGCAGCGTCGTGAAGGATTAGCTCCACTTCCCCCTCAGGAGCAAGAAGTGGCCTCACAGCCAGGCTATGGGGACATATAGGAGTAATTAATATTGCGGAAACGGCAGGATGGGCAATTGACCCTCCCGCTGATAAGCTATATGCGGTTGAACCTGTAGGAGTACTGACAATTAGTCCATCCCCTAAAAATCTGCCCAACTTTACGCCATCAATTATTATCTCCATAAGTAGTGGTCTTGCCAGTGAGCCCATGTTCACAACAATGTCGTTTAAAGCTTCGAAGGTTTTACCCTTATTATTACCATTTTTAATTAAACCAGATAACCGTTTTCTCTCAACAACAGCATAGTCATCGGCGAGTAGTAAATCGATACTTTCAGATAGATCAGAAAGAGGAACATCTGTAAGATAGCCAAGAGCTCCGAGATTAACTCCCATTAAAGGAACAGAACTGCCAAGCAAAGCTCTGGCAGCACGCAACATTGTGCCATCGCCACCAAGTGCAATCACAACATCAGAATATTCTGCAAGTTGATCTTCCCTGATGGATAAATCTGCCCTGCCAACGACATCGGCCAAACTATCCTGGATGTAGATTTCAACTGAACGGTCAGAAACTTTTTCAATAATTGTATTAACAGCCTGGTTGATATCCTGCTTCTCTGGGTTTCCAAATATTGAAATACGCTTGATTTTCACTCCAGACCTCCAATGTTAATCTACCGAACTAGCCTTCTGATCCAGAACAATTGATTTTGGTAACTCTGATATTACCTGGCTTAAAACTGATTCGGCGGTCAACCCGATATCTGTGAGTAACTCATCTCTTGTGCCATGCTCAATAAATCTATCAGGCACAGCGATGTTTGTAATAGAAGACTTGTTTAGCATTTTATTTGCGGCAGCCCATTCAAGTATTGAAGAGCCAAGGCCTCCACAGATCGAATTTTCTTCTAGTGTGAAAACATGAGCAAATTTTGAGATAACCCTTGAGCACATTGCCTGATCAAGAGGTTTAATAAATCTGGCATCAATAACTTCTGCGTCTACACCTCTTGGCTTCAGTTGCCTGGCAACTTCAACTGCAACACTTACCATGGTTCCAATCGCAACAAAACATACATCTCTACCTGAAACAATTTGCTCAGACAACCCTGTCTTGTTTTGGTCAACAGCTTTTAATGCTGGGATTGAGTCAGGAACTGCGCCTCTGGGGTATCGTAGTGCCGATGGCCCATCGAATCTATTGAATGCAAGTCTGAGCATCGATTTCAACTGATTGCCATCACGCGGAGCCATCACAACTATATCTGGTACCAGACGCATAAATGAAAGATCCAGAACACCGTGATGTGTTGGGCCGTCTTCACCAACAAGCCCACCTCTATCAATTGCAAAAACCACGGGTAATTTTTGGAGTGCTACATCATGAATTATTTGATCGTAAGCTCGTTGCAGAAAAGTTGAATATATCGCAACAATAGGCTTCAGCCCCTGACATGCCAAACCTGCAGCAAAAGTGACAGCGTGTCCTTCTGCAATACCAACATCAAAAAACCGCTCTGGATATTTCTTCATGAATTGCCCAAGGCCGGTCCCATCAGGCATGGCTGCCGTAATTGCTACAACTCGTTTATCCTCTTCAGCAATCGACACAATAGTATCATCGAAAACTGATGTATAACTAGGAACTGAAGATTGCAATTTTTGCAATCCGCGAGTTTTATCAAAACGTCCTACACCATGATACTTTGCCTTTTCTCTTTCAGCAAAGCTGTAGCCTTTACCTTTTTTAGTAACAACATGAAGTAATATTGGACCCTTGATTTGCTGAACAGAGTTCAACGTTGCAGCTAGTAAATCAATATCATGACCATCAATTGGGCCAAAATACTTAAACCCAAGTTCCTCAAATAATATTGTAGGCACAACAAGCTGTTTCAGCCCCTCTTTTACTCGATGAGCAAGTTTTTGGGCTTTACCACCATGAGGCAACTTGCCTAGAATCTTCCAGAGATCAGCTTCAAATCGAGTGTATAATTGCCCTGAAGTAATTCTTGTCAGGTATTTGGCAAGAGCTCCAACGTTGGGTGAAATACTCATCTCATTATCATTCAACACTACAATCATGTTTGGCTGCACTTGGCCGGCATTATTCATCGCTTCAAAAGCAAGACCGCCAGACATTGAGCCATCACCTATAACGGCAATAACTTTTTCATCAGTGCCTTTTATATCACGAGCGATTGCAAATCCGAGAGCGGCGCTAATAGATGTACTAGCATGGCCCACACCAAACATATCGTGTTCATTTTCTGATCGTTTCGGAAAACCGCTTATGCCACCTTTTTGTCTTAAAGTGTGAAAATCACTCAGGCGGCCAGTCAACAACTTATGAACATAGGCCTGATGACCAACGTCCCAGATTATTTTGTCTTTCGGGGAATTGAAAACCAAATGAAGAGCAACAGTTAGCTCTACCACACCAAGACTGGCACCAAGATGCCCACCAGTTTCAGATACAGTTGAAATGATTTTTTCGCGCAGCTCGGAACATAGTTGTTCAAGCTGCCCAGAATTCAAATCAGAAAGCTGATCTAAAGAATCTATATTTTCCAGGATTGGCTTCGACATAATCCCAACTACCTATCTCTTTCCCAAAGGTTCTGAACCAACTCCAGCAGTTTACTTGAGGAGTCATTAATTGGCAACAATGAGGCCAATAACTGTTGACCAGAACAACCATATTGCGCCATTCTTTTTTCTGCCTTTGCAAGTCCCTCATACCTGACCCACGTTGGTTTTTCTGACTGCATGTCCTTGCCTGCAGTTTTACCCAGAGTTGTGCTGTCAGATGTAACATCAAGGATATCGTCTGCTGCCTGAAATGCTAAACCGAGCAACATCCCAGCAGATTTCACATCACCCAATTTATCTGAATTGAGGCCAGCAAGTCTGGCACCCATTGCAATAGATGCAGCAATAAGGTTGGCCGTTTTTAGTGAATGGATTTCTTTGATCAATGGTTCCGACAAATGTTGACCTTCATTATCAAGATCCAGCTGTTGCCCTCCAACCATACCGGCAGGCCCAGCACTTGTAGCTAAATCGTTGACTAGAGATGCTCCGTGCACGGGAATTGTGGACAAAATCTCAAAAGCCATTGATTGCAGACCATCACCTGCAAGAATTGCAGTTGCTTCATCAAATTCTATATGACAGGTTGGCCGCGACCGACGCAGATCATCATCATCCATTGCAGGTAAATCATCGTGAATTAATGAATATGTATGAATCATCTCTAGAGCGACGCCAACAGAGAAAGCATGTTCACGATCATCAAGCAGTGAGCTATCAGCAAGTGATTCAAAAGTCCACAGAGCCAGAATTGGTCGCAAGCGCTTACCACCACTAAAAAGGCTGTGGCTCATTGCTGCCTTAAGTCGGTTTGGTATGCCTTGAAAAGAATCAAAAGAAGCATGCAAGTAATTTTCGAAGTCTATGACTTCTTTTGCAAAAGTATCCTTTATGGCAGATTTACACATCGATGTCATTCCTAAGGCAATGTGAATCCCATGTATTCTGCAAAAGCATTGCAATAGTCATTGGTCCTACACCACCTGGAACTGGAGTGTATGCTGAGGCCCAACCGTCCAATGCGTTTGGATGAACATCGCCCGTCAACCTGAAACCTGATTTTTTTGCAGAATCTTTAACACGATTTATACCTACATCAATAACAACAGCATCTTTTGCAATATGCTCTCTGGTTAGAAATTCTGGAATACCTATTGCCGCAACTACAATATCAGCTTGGGATACAACTTCAGCCAAATCAGTTGTTCTGGAATGGCAAAGTGTTACAGTAGCGTTACCCATCTCAGTCTTCATCGACAACAACATAGACAATGGTCTGCCAACAATTACACTACGTCCAACAATCGCAACATTCTTGCCGGAAGTAGATATGTTGTAATGGTTAAGAAGATGCACAACACCTTTTGGTGTGCACGGAATGTATCTGGGATTTCCAGCTAGCAACATTCCAAGGTTTTCAGGATGGAAACCGTCAACGTCTTTTGCAGGATCAACTGCGTTCTGTATCGTTGCTTCACAAATATGCGCAGGTAATGGAATTTGTATTAAAATGCCATCAATTTTTGGGTCCATGTTGAGATCGTTAATCAAATCAAGAAGATCAGATTGAGAAGTGGATTCACCAAGTTTGATGGTTTGATGAGAATATCCGACCTTTTCACAAGCTTTACTCTTGTTGCGAACATAAACCTGTGATGCTGGATCCTCTCCAACCAGGATAACAGCAAGGCCAGGTTGACTTGATATCTTCTCAACATTGCATGACAGTTCACTAATTAGTAAATTGCGAACATCTTTTCCTGAAAGCAGTGTGCTCATTTAAATGACTCCAGATTTACTTTGCGTAAGAAACTGATCTGGTTTCACGTAAGACCATGACTTTTATCTGGCCAGGGTACTCCAGCTCACCTTCAATTTTCTTGCATATTTCTTCAGACATAAGCGCAGATTCTGCATCTGAAACTTGTGAACTATCAACAAGAATCCGAATTTCTCTTCCAGCTTGAATAGCAAAAGATTTCTCTACGCCTTCATAACTTTCAGCAATACGTTCAAGATTTTCAAGGCGCTTGATATAATTGTCAAAGCTTTCGCGTCGTGCACCAGGTCTGGAGGCTGAAACAGCATCAGCAGCTGAAGTTATCCATGTGTAAGGAGATATAGCCTCTATATCGTGGTGATGGCCCTCAATTGCATTTACTACAAAAGGCTTCTCTTTGAATTTCCGGGCAAGTCGACCACCAATTTCGGCATGTGGTCCTTCCACCTCATGGTCTGTTGCTTTACCGATGTCATGCAGGAATCCACATCGTTTTGCAACAACTGGATCAAGCCCAATTTCAGAAGCAATGGTTGAACACAGTGCGGCTACTTCTTTACTATGAATCAAAAGATTCTGACCGTAACTGGTTCGATAATGAAGTCGACCTATATGATAATACAGTCTGTGGTCAACATTCTGCAAATCAAGATCGATACATGATTGTTCACCGATATCGTTCAGTTTTTCATCCATTTCCTTCGATACTTTTTCAACAGTTTCTTCAATTCGGCCTGGATGAATTCTGCCATCTTTAATTAATTTCCGTAACGCAATACAAGCAACTTCGCGGCGAACAGGATCAAACCCAGAAATAATTACTGCTTCAGGTGTGTCATCAATTATTACATCGACACCTGTCGACAATTCAAATGCACGAATGTTTCGGCCTTCCCGACCGATAATGCGTCCCTTCATATCATCATTTGGAAGATCAACTACTGAAACTGATGTCTCAGCTACATGCTCAGAGGCATAGCGATGAATCGCCAGAGAAAGGATATTCTGGGAATCCTTTCGTGCTCTTCTTTCTGTTTCGGACTTGATTTCATACAATGATTTTGCAGCTGCGAGTTTTGCTTCAGAAAGCATGTTATCCATAAGTGTCTGTTTTGCATTTTCAGCAGTCATGCCTGCTATCTGCTCTAAAACATCCTGTTGCTTCGCAACAATTAATGAAGCTTGTTCTTTCTCTTTTCTTAACAATTCCTCTTTATCTTTAAGAGCAGTTTCTATCTTTTCCAGTTTAGCTTCTTTATGGTCAACAAAAGTTACCTTCTTGTGAAGGTTGGTTTCTCTTTGATCTAAAACAGATGTCCTGCGTGATTGTTCATCACGAGTTTTTTCTGTTTCACTTTCAAATAATTTTCGTGATTTGAAAAATTCTTCTTTTGCTTCAAGTGAAGCCGTTTTAAGTATATTTGCAGATTCCCGGTTTGCTTCTTCAATCAAGCGACTGGACTTTTCCCTGGCGACCTCTCCATTTTTCTTACTTATAGCATTAAGAACAAGTAGTCCAATGCCAAAACCAACAATCAAAGTGATTGCAAGTGCTAAATAATATTCCCAAGTCATTATGGTTCCTTCCCTGATTGGAAAGGAGGAGGAAAGAATTAACAAAAATAAAGATTCCCCGCCAAGCCGTGTGACCGGAAGCAACTGAACCAATTGCTCCAAAGGCGGAAAGTCAGTTTAAACTTTTGCCGTCCCCATTTGGGGCATGGCAGCCGACTTAAAACATGACCATCCTCACGAATAACGTTGGCTCAAACCAAGCGGCACATCACAAACATGGTAGGGAATCTTGAATTGATTCCTTTATATAACAGTCTACAGGTTTTCTAGCTCTTTGTCCAGATATTCCGCTGCCTGCGAAACTCTATCTTCCAACTTTTGCAGAGTCTCACTATGACTATGACGTTCACGAAGTAACTCATCTGCCAAATTTACAGCAGCTAAAATAGCAACTTTTTCAACAGCAATTAAATTGGAATTTGCTGCAACCTCTTGCATTTTCTGGTCAACGAGCCCAGCGACCTTAAGTACATAGGCCGCATCTGTATCACCGCGCAGAGTATAGTCCTGCCCGTAGATTTTAACTGTTACACTTTTCGGATCGACCATATTTGTCTTCCCGAACTAAAGCCGCAAAGAATTGGTAACAAAATAATTCTGTTACCTACATCAGGAGTCTAATTCTGCTAACAGATCTCCAACCTTCTCTTCAATCAAGCGACGTTTCTCTTCAAAATTATCGACGAATAAATTATCTGGCCGCGCTTCGTCGATATTGTTTTTCAAGCGACCAATCTCTATTTGCAAAGCCTCAACATGGGCTTCGAGTTCATCTCGTTGTTGAACCAACCGTGAGTTATTTTCTTTCAGCTCACGTATCGCTCCAACCGCACGCATCATTTTTTCTTCGAGTATACTACAGCTATCTGCCACCATTATCTCCTGTAAACTAGTCCCTTATAGTGACGCCAAGCGTTCCTGAAAGTCGTTCTGTAACCTTATTAATTGCTACATCAACAGCTTTGCTCTTCAGGCTACTCTTGGTTGACTGAAATTTCAAGCGAATTCCTAAAGAAACTGATCCAGAAGGAATGTTTTTTCCCTTATAAATATCGAACATTTCAACATCAACAAGGAGCTTTCCGGCTGAGTATTCAACAGCTTCAATTATGCTCTTATAGCTAACTGTTTCAGGAGCAATAAGAGATAAATCCCTAGTTGAAGCTTGATATCGGGAATAATTGACAAATTTGACAGTTGGTACATTTAATCCAAACTTGCCTAAATCCAATTCAACAATTGAAACAGGGAAATCAATATTGTATTTTGACAATACCGACCGTGAGACAAGTCCCATACTGCCAATGTTGTCTCCAGCACTATTACTCAGTATGAACTGTAGCCCTTTTTGGTAATACGGTTCATCGCCACCAGGCATAATAACTAACTGCTCACCCATATCAATTGAAAGCTGTTCTACAATCCCCTTCAACTCCATCAAAACCATTGGCAAAGAATGATGAGCTTGTTCTTCCTTACCTGCAATTGCGAATTGCAGAACCTTTCGCTCAAGAGGTAACAGTTTTTCATCTTCATGCCGTAACTCATGCTCAAGTTTTAATGATGGCAGAAAAACAGAATTTACCTGATACAACTTAACCGGAATCTCAGCATCTGCATTGATATTGCGACGAACTGTATCCAGCATAGATGGAATCATTGTTGTCCGCAAAAGAGTTTCTCCACCATGATGTGGATTATGAATTCTCATCATTTCAAAACGATAGTCGCCTTCGACAATTCCCAGGTTATGAACATTTTCTAATGATACAAATGATGAAGTTATAATTTCAGAGAATCCCGATCCCGTCAAATAGTCAGCTGCTTTATCAAGGACTTGATCGCATTCTCTGCGTTTTACTCCAGTACCACTTCTAAAATTCGATTCAATTTTAAGGTTATTGAATCCGTAAATTCTGGCGACTTCTTCAATCAAATCAACTTCAATAAAAATATCTCTGCGGAATGATGGAATTGTTACCATCAATTGACCAGTAACGCTTTTCCGATCAGAAGCTTGTCCAAGCAATTTGCTCTTCAGACCAATGCTGGCTAAAATATCGACAACTTCAATTGTAGTAATTTCTGCGCCCAAAAGCCTGTTCACCTGTTCAACTCTGAGTGGAACAGTATTTAGTTCTGCTCTGTCCGGGTCCTGGCGATCAACAAAATTTGAGACTACATGAGCATCAGCATTTTTTTGTAATAAATACAAAGCTCTTTTGGCTGCAAAATCTACATTTTCCCAATCGACAGTTCTTTCAAATCGATATGAACTATCACTTTGCAGTTGCAACCTTCTAGAAGTCTTTCTAATCAGCGATGGGTTGAAATACGCGCTTTCAAGTAGGAGGTCTGATGTGTCTTCATCAACTTCGCTTCTCTGACCACCCATAACTCCAGCAACAGCAACAGACCCGATACTATCAGCAATAACGAGATCTTGGTCGGTCAGTTCCCGCTCTACTCCATCAAGAGTGACGAATTTTTCTCCACCCTTTGATTTACGAGTAAACAGTCGATTCCCGCTTATTTTATTCAAGTCAAAGGCATGCAGTGGCTGGCCAAGTTCAAACATCACATAGTTTGTTATATCAACAACATTGTTAATTGGTCTTAGACCAACTGCCGTCAGGCGATTTATCATTTCCTGAGGTGATTGCTTAACTTTTAAATCTCTGGCAAGATGTGCAGTATAGCGTGAACAATCTGCAAACTCTTCAATCTCAACAGTAAAATCGACAGCTTCCTTGCCGGCTTTTGGTGGCGACCATACTTCTGGAGTATTAAGCAGAGAGCCCGTAATAGCAGCAACTTCCCTGGCTACTCCAAGGTGGCTCAAAAGATCTGGTCGATTGGGCGTCACTTCAACATCAAGAACTGTATCCTTGTATCCAAATAACTCATCAATTGAAGTTCCAGGTTTCAAATCAGGGGCTAATTCCATTATGCCGTCGCTCTTAACAGCAAGCCCAAGTTCAGATTCGCTACAAATCATACCAAAGCTCTCAACACCGCGAATTTTGGCTTTCTTTATTTTAAATCCGCCTGGAAGCAGTGCGCCGGTTTGGGCAAAAACAATATTCATGCCTGCTTTGACATTTGCTGCTCCACAAATAACCTGTGAAACCGACTCGCCATTATTAACTGTACAGAGGCTGAGCTTGTCTGCATCTGGATGCTGCTGACAAGTTTCTACATAACCAACAACAACACCTGGATACTCCCTGACAAAATCGCTTATTTCTTCAACATTTAGCCCAACCAGAGTCAGTTGTTCTGCAAGTTCTTCAACAGAGCAATCCCAGGTAACAAAATCTTTTAACCAATTCAGACTTATATTCAACGTACACTCCTGAACTGTGAAAGAAATCTAAGATCATTTTCATAGAGATAGCGGATGTCTTTAATTGCATGTTTCAGCATCGCTATTCTATCGATGCCTAGTCCAAATGCAAAGCCAGTGTACTTGTCAGAATCATACCCTGCAGCTTTAAACACATTGGGATGAACCATACCTGCGCCCATAATTTCCAGCCAGCCTGTTTTGCCACAAACATTACATCCATCACCATGACAAGCCATGCACTGCATATCAACTTCCACTGATGGTTCAGTAAATGGGAAAAAGTGAGGCCGAAAGCGTGTAATTACATCATCGCCATAAAACTGTGTCACAAATTGAAGTACAGTAGTTTTCAAATCAGCAAGACTTACATCTTTGCCAACATAAAGTCCTTCAATTTGGAAAAATTCAGCTACATGAGAAGCATCCAGAGCTTCATTCCGATAAACCCTGCCAGGAACAATGACCGCCAATGGAGGAGTTTGTTGTTCCATTATTCGCACTTGAGCAGGAGAAGTCTGTGTTCTAAGGAGCACTTTATCATTGATATAAAAAGTATCCTGAATATCGCGAGCTGGATGGTCGTCCGGAAAATTCAAAGCTGTAAAATTGTAATAGTCTAATTCAACATCCGGACCATCTTCACGTGAGAATCCCATGCCATAAAAAATATCGCAAATTTCATTAATCACAGATGTCAGAGGATGCCGGTTACCAGGAGTGACCGGAGCTACGCTTGGCAAGGTCAAATCACAACCGTCAGCTAACGTAGCTTCTTTTTGCGCTGCAAACGAAGTTTTTCGTTCTTCAATTAAAACTTCATATTCCTGGCGCAACTTATTTAGGGCTGCACCAGCTTTAGGACGTTCATCATCAGGCAAATCTTTCAACCCTCTAAGCTGAGTAGTCAATTTACCTTTACGCCCTAGTAGCTCTACTCTGACTTGCTCCAGGGAGTCGATAGAATCGATCTCCGCGATTAGAGCAAGACCATTTTCCCGCATTTCAGTCAACCACTCCATGCGACCAGTTCCTTCCGTGCTTACACCTAGTTACGAAACTGGACTACAGAGCAGCCTTTGCAACATCAGCAAGCTTGCCAAAACTAGCCAAATCATGCACTGCCAAATCAGCCAATTGTTTGCGATCGATTTCAACCTCTGCGAGTTTCAAACCGTTAATCAGCTTGCTATAACTCAACCCATGAATACGGGCTGCTGCATTGATGCGGACAATCCAAAGTCTACGGAAATCGCGCTTGCGATTTTTCCTGTCTCTATACTCAAAAACAAGTGATCGCTCTACTTGCTCACGAGCCATACGAAACTGACTACCACGACCCGCTACATAACCACGGGCCTTCTTCATTACTTTGTTACGTTTCTGCCTTGCGGCAACATTATTTAACGCTCTTGGCATTATTCTATCTCCTGATGAGAGTAAATTTCCTGATTAAACTATTTAGAGCCGGCCAACATTTTGTTAGCTCTTGCCATATCTGCAGGAGCAACCAAAGTTGACTTCCTCAAACCACGTTTCCTTTTAGCATCTTTTGATGTCAAAAGGTGACCATGAAATGCTTTGCTGCGTTTCAATTTTCCAGAACCAGTTCGCTTCATCCTTTTGGCTGCAGCGCGGTTCGTCTTCATTTTTGGACCCTTCATCTTCTTACCTTTCGTTTACTCAACTTATTGTAAAATAAGCCAGGTTCGTAAATACCAAACTGGCGAATTATTACTAGCCTTCTACTCTTGGAGCCAGCACAACTGTTACTGTGCGGCCTTCTTTGGATGGCCTGCCTTCAGGCACACCATGCTCTGCTACTGACTCAACTACTTCCTTCAGAGAGTCAATACCAAGTTCCATGTGTGTCATTTCGCGGCCACGGAACTGAAGCATGATTTTCACTTTGTGTCCCTGCCCCAAAAACTTGATGATGTTATTGGTCTTGTATTCAAGATCATGTGAATCTGTTTTTGGTCGAAACTTAACTGTCTTCACTTTTACCGTATGCGATTGCTGGCGAGCTTTTTTTGCCTTTTTACTGGCTTCATAAAGAAACTTGCCATAATCCATAAATCGACAAACTGGCGGTCTTGCAGTTGGAGCAACCTCAACAAGATCCAAACCTCGTGACTCAGCCAACATCAGAGCTTCTCGTGTTTCCAAAACACCAAGCTGTTCACCATTTTCATCAACACAGCGAACTCTTGGTATCCTAATCATCCGGTTTACTCTGAGTCTTTTGTCATCTTTGATAGTTTCCTACCTCCTGAAATATCTCTACTAAATGGAAGAAAAAAACGGACACAATGGTCCGCTGAAAATACTTCCGCGAACCGTTCCTTCCTCAACATGGCCGAAAACGGTGAGGTGCTTAGAAACACCTACTTTTGCTTTTTGTTTTTCTGACATTAATCAACCGGGCAAATCTACTTCTTTTCTGCTGTTTCGTCAAGAATTCTTGTTGCAAAGTCAATTACTTCAATTTGCCCTAAATCACCATGCTTACGTGATCTGACAGCAACAGAATGAGTTTCCTGTTCTCTGCCACCAACAATCAGCATATATGGAATCTTCATTTCTTCAGCTTCTCTGATTTTAAATCCGATTTTTTCGTCTCTAGCATCAAGTTCGACTCTGACACCAGCTCGACGAAGTTCATCGACAACTTCCGAAGCATAATCATGTTGGGCATGACTGACCGACATTACCCGACATTGCTCAGGAGCCAACCAAATTGGGAAATTACCACCAAAGTGCTCCGTAATAATTCCAATAAAGCGCTCCAGAGATCCCATTATGGCTCTATGAACCATATAAACGTATTTATCCTTACCATCCTGATCAGTATAGGTCACATCGAACCTGCGAGGCAGATTAAAGTCAAACTGCACAGTACTTGCCTGCCATTGCCTGCCTAGAGCATCAATAAGTTTCACATCAATCTTGGGGCCATAAAATACGGCTTCGCCTTCTTCTCTGGTGTAATTAAAACCATGCTGCTCAATAGCATTAACTAGGGATTTTTCTGCCATTTCCCATTCTTCATCGCTACCAGCATATTTTTCAGGGTTCTTAGGATCTCTAACTGATAATTCAACTTTGAATTCAGTAAAACCAAAAGTACTAAGGATTTCTTTTGTCAGTTCCAGTACATTGGAGACTTCGATTTCCAGCTGATCTGGAGTACAAAAAATATGAGCGTCATCCTGTGTAAACCCACGAACCCTCATCAGCCCATGTAAAGTGCCTTTAAGTTCAGCTCGATAAACAGTTCCCAGTTCCGCATAACGTACTGGAAGGCTGCGGTAACCACGTTTCTGGCGCTTGTAAATCAGAATATGCCCAGGACAATTCATAGGCTTTACAACATATGGCTTATCATCCTGCTCAAAGACATACATATCATCCCTATAGAATTCCATATGACCAGATGTTTCCCATAGCTCAGCATTGGAAATATGTGGTGTAGTAACTGTCACATACCCATCCCGGCGGTGTATGTTTTTCCAGAATTCAATAATTTGGTCTCTTAGTATATCTCCGCGAGGGAACCAGAAAGAAAGGCCTGGACCTGCTTCATCCATAATACCATAAAGATCCAGCTCTCGACCCAGCTTCCTGTGGTCGCGTTTTTTTGCTTCCTCCAGCATATGCAGATGGCTTTCCAGCTCTTTCTTTTTGAAAAAAGCGGTACCATAGATGCGCTGCAGCATTTTGTTGTCACTATTGCCTCGCCAATATGCACCAGCAACACTAAGCAATTTAATTGCTTTTATTGAAGAAGTGTCCGGAATATGTGGGCCCTCACATAAGTCCTGAAATGAACCAACTTGATACACGGTGAGTGCTTCATCACCCAACTCTGAGATTTGTTCGAGCTTGTATGGTTGATCTGCAAAAAGTTCTTCAGCATCAGATTTCGTAATTTCGTGCCGATTTATAACTTCCTTATTCTTCGATAATTCTACCATTCTATTTTCGATTTTCACCAGATCTTCTTCAGTAAATGGCTCTTCCCTGTCGAAATCGTAATAAAATCCGTTTTCAATAGAGGGTCCAAAAGCAAATTTAGTTCCAGGATACAAATCCTGAACTGCCCAAGCCAACAAGTGAGCAGCGGAATGGCGGAGTGTATCATAGCCATCTTCACTGGATTTTGTTATTACAGAAAGAGAACCATCAGCGGGTACCAAATCAGTCAGAGAATAATGTTTATCATTAAAAGTAACAGCAAGTGAGTTTCTAAGAAGGCCAGCTCCAATGGTACCTACGGCATCGCTAAAAGATGCACCACTCTCAACATTGATTGAGTTGCCATCTGGAAGAGTAAGTGTTAGTTGAGACATTATGACCCCGCAGTTCCCATCAAGTCTATTAGCAAAAAAAGGAGAATCTGATGACACTCCTCTCTTTACAACAATTAATGGTGGGAGATACTGGACTCGAACCAGTGACCCCTTGCGTGTCGAGCAAGTACTCTAGCCAGCTGAGCTAATCTCCCACTCAATCAGTAAAGCGTAAATTATTCTGGCTCAAGCAATCTGTCAAATAGATTATGATGCAAACTTGGTAGTTTCCATTGAATCGACATGTTTCCGGATTTTAAACAAAGCCTGATTTCGAACTTGTCGAATTCTTTCACGTGACAGGTTCAAATCCTGACCGATAGTTTCAAGTGATACAGATTCAAGGTCTCCAAGCCCATAATACCTGGAAACTACATCTTTTTCCCTTAATGTTAGAATATCAAGAGCTGACCCAATAAGTGAAATTACTTCTGATTGAAGAAATCCATCCTCAGGGTTTGGCATCGATTCATCCGCCAGTATTTCAGAAAGTGTCATATCTTCCGAATCAAAAATGTTTTCATCCAAACTTGCAAGTGGTCGGCTTGCTGCCTTTATCAGGGCCATTTTGACTAATGGTATTTCTACACGCTCAGATAACTCGGAATCCGACGGAAGTCTGTAATATTTCTGTTCAAATTCTCGCGTGATTTTCTTTATCTTCTGAACTTGTTGTGTTCTATTGACTGGCAATCGGACTGTATTTGTTTGTTCCGCAATTGCTTTCTGAATAGATTGTCGAATCCACCAGACAGCATATGAAATAAAACGAAATTCGCGTGTCTCGTCAAAGCGGTCTGCCGCAGTGATAAGACCAATATTCCCCTCGGCAATCAGGTCCATATAACTAAGCCCTTGATTTAGAAATTTTTTGGCTACAGTTACCACAAAACGCAGATTGGCATTAACAAGTTCATCAAGCGCATCTCGATCACCTTGTTTGATGAGCCGGGCTAATTCATATTCTTTTTCACGGGTTATTAGGTCGTAGCGACCAATTGACTGTAGGTAGTTTTGAAGGCAACCGCTTTCGCGGCGATCCATACTTAATTCTACTTCAAACATTTTTATGCACCTCCCAAAACTAAGGTCGTGCGAAGGACCGGGATAGTGCAGATGTGAGAAAACTTTCCCAATCCTAAACGGACTGTACACTACCTAGATTATTTTGTCAAACTTCTCAAGAAAATAATTTAATTATTTTCTACCCTTACAAGACAATATCACTCTTGTTTCTGTAAGTCAAATATACTTTACTCTTTTTTCAACTTTTATTTTACGAAAATAAAGGGCCGGCTAGGCCGGCCCTCTTAGTTATTTAACTATTCTTCATCAACAACTTCAAAATCAGCATCTACTGACTGTTCGCTTTTTTCAGCAGTTGAATTAGCCTCAGCCTCTGTTGTTTCAGTCTCAGCAGATGTATTCTCATATGCCTTACTTGCAAGTGCCTGCATCGACTGCATCAAGGCATCTGTTGCAGTTTTAATAATTGCTGCATCGTCACCTTTTACAGTTTCTTCAACGGCCTTGATTTTTGATTCGACATCTTCCTTGAGATCTTGTTCCAGGTTGTCGCCGAGATCATCCATACTCTTTTTGCTCTGATGGATTGCACTATCAGCTGCATTTCTGGCATCAACCAATTCACGAAGTTTTTTATCTTCTTCAGCATTGGCTTCAGCATCATTCACCATGTTCTCAATCTCTGAATCCGACAAACCACTAGAAGCCTGAATCTTTATTGACTGCTCTTTACCAGTAGCTTTATCTGTAGCATGAACAGACAAAATGCCGTTAGCGTCGATATCAAAAGTTACTTCAATCTGAGGTATCCCTCTTGGAGCAGCCGGGATCCCATCAAGTTGGAATTGACCAATAGTTTTATTGGCTGCTGCCATTTCTCGCTCACCTTGAAGAACATGAATCTCTACAGTTGGTTGATTATCAGCAGCAGTAGAGAATATCTGACTTTTCTTTGTAGGAATCGTAGTGTTCCTGTCAATCAGAGCAGTTCTAACACCACCCATTGTCTCAATACCCAATGTTAATGGAGTTACATCCAACAGTACAACGCCCAAATCATCTCCAGCTAATACCCCACCCTGGATTGAAGCACCCATAGCAACAACCTCATCGGGGTTCACAGAGTGATTTGGCTCTTTCTTGAAAAGTTTTTTTACTAGCTCTCTAACTGCAGGCATCCTGGTGGAACCACCAACAAGCAACACTTCATCAATGTCCGCAGGAGAAAGACCTGCATCTTTCATACAGTTCAAGCAAGGCGCCTTTGATCTCTCAACTAAATCTTCAACCAGTTGCTCATAAGCAGCTCTTGTCAAAGTCTTAGTCAAGTGCTTAGGACCTGTATTATCAGCTGTAATGAATGGTAAATTGATTTCAGTTTGCGTAGATGAACTAAGCTCACATTTAGCCCTCTCAGATGCTTCTTTCAGGCGCTGAATAGCCATTGGATCTTGCGCCAAATCAATGCCTTCTTCTTTCAAAAATGTGTCAACCAGAAAATCTACAATTTTTTGGTCAAAATCATCGCCACCAAGATGTGTATCACCATTAGTTGCTAGAACAGAAAAAACATCGTCACCGATTTCAAGGATTGAGACATCAAAAGTTCCGCCACCAAGGTCAAAGACAGCAATTGTTGCATCTTTTTTGTTTTCCAGCCCATAGGCAAGAGCAGCTGCAGTTGGCTCATTGATAATTCGCTTTACTTCAAGCCCGGCAATTTTGCCAGCATCTTTTGTAGCTTGGCGTTGACTATCATTGTAATAAGCAGGAACAGTAATTACTGCTTCAGTAACTTTTTCCCCAAGGTAGTCTTCAGCTGTTTGTTTTAAGGCTTGCAAAATCAGAGCAGAGATTTCTGGTGGAGAGAACTCTCCCTCACTTGTTTTCACTCTGGCATCACCATTTGATCCAGCAATTACTTTGTATGGTACTTCAGAAATTTCTGATGCAACCTCATTATGCTTGCGACCCATAAAACGTTTAATTGAATAGACTGTATTCTCAGGATTGGTTACAGCTTGTCGTTTTGCAAGCAAGCCAACTAGTCTCTCCCCATTTTTGCTCCACGCAACAACAGAGGGTGTGGTACGATTGCCTTCAGTATTAGCAATAACAACAGGCTCGCCGCCTTCCATAACGCTGACAACACTATTTGTTGTACCTAAATCGATTCCAATGATTCTGCCCATTTTGAGGCTCCTTGTAAATTAAAGTGTCAATTACACATGAATTGCTTGTATTTACAATACAAGTACTATGCCCTAACAAAGGGTATTCTGTAACATATGGAATCGCAAGATGTTAGAAAGTTTCAGCAATGGAAGACAATTTGTCATTACTGATTGTAAGTGGGAACATGCGTCATATTGACAGCATTATGTCATACTATTGTCAGTATGACAAGTATCCTCGGTAAAATGAAGCCATTACAAGAAAATCCATAAGTTTACAATAAACAGATTCAAATATTGGCTTCTGTGAGGAGTTGGATGGCCACTTCATTGCTACAGAAATTGAGTATTGATAGAAAATGGAGGTGGATAGGTATCTGAATATTTTCACGAAAAAGCCAGGCCTCCTATCAAGAACCCAATCAAGCCTCATGTCTTCAATACTTCCAGGGTGTTTTTCAGCAACAAGCTCCAGTGACTCTGCCCCGCACTCCCTTTTTTTCTCAAGGTATTGATTCAATGTATGATGGTGAACATGAATTGGTACCGGGTTATCCAACAGCCTGAACTTCAGCCCTGCGTCGCAAAGCTTGATACCCAAATCCATATCTTCAAAACCGTAGGCGATAAATTCCTCATCAAATCCGCCAACCTTCTTAAATAACTCGCGTGGCAGGGAACAATTTTGAGTTACAAGATATTTCCCCGGGACGAATCCAGTTTCAATTTTTGCAACACCTCTGGAATCGATGTAGTGAAAATGTGGAGCATCAATCAGATCAGATGAAGTAACAATCTTTCCAACAACACCAAATCCCCCAACCGCATCAAGTAAAGCCAAATGACTGTACAAAAGATTTGCCGGTGCAACAATATCGTCATCTAAAAACAGTAAATACTCTCCACAGGCTGCGTCTGCTCCAAGGTTGCGAGCTTTTGCCCTGCCCAAATTGAAGTCAGGCTTTACGATCTCAATATTACCATCCCAGTCCTCCGAGAAAGTTTTCAGGATATCGGCAGTATTGTCAGTTGCCCCATCATTAACCACAACAATTTGCCATTGAGAGTAATCCAAATTCTGTTTCGACAATGCCACAAGAGTCCTTTGCAGCAAATCTGCTTTATTATATGTCGGAATTATGACTGAGATTTTAATCGACATCTGAGGACCTGCAATTCGCCAATAGGACTTCTTCTGGCCAGCATTCATCCTCTTCAACAAGCGCACTGAATATTTTATTCACATATTCCATATTAGCATCAAATCCGGCTACCTTGTGAGCATAATGCATTGCTGCAGCTCCAAAAGCAGTACGAGATGCTGGGTCATCAGCATACTGAAGCATGGCAACTGCAAGCGTCTCCACATTTTCAGGCGGAACAACTTTTGCAGAAATACCATTTTCAACCCACTCCACAGAGGATGGCAAATCTGATACAATAATTGCAGATGAGCATGACATTGCTTCGAGGAGGCTCACAGCAGTTGCATCAACTGAAGGAACAGAGATAAAGACATCACTTCCAGCAAGTACTGTGGCAAAATCTGAGTGTGGAATTCTGCCCATGAACTTTGACACATCGCTGATACCAGCTTCGGTTGCCATTTTCCAGAAAGGAGCAGGGTCTCCCTCATAGCCAGCAAATAGAAATCGAGCTCTTGGTTCCTTTGATTTTACTATTTTGGCAGCTTCGATAACTACATCAATATTATAATAAGGCTGAGTGAAACTCCGAGGTGAAAAATAAATTATGTCATTCTCTGAATATCCATGTTTCTTGCGCCAGCTTGAAGCATCAAGAGGCTTGAATACAGAAAAATCGACGCCCCATAAAACTCTATAAGCCCTGTCTGGATTTGTACCCAGATCTCTAACCGATTGCTGGAGTATGTCAACTGAGTCTCCAGTCAATGCGTCGCAAGACTTCATAGCAGTTTCTGCTAATTTTCTTTTCAATTTATTTTCATATGGAGTTACATAAACATCATCGCCCCAGACAGTAAGCACATTGGGATGTATTCCTGAAAAGTGCCCCCAATATCCATAGCCAGTTAAAAAATGAGTATTCAGAATATCAGGGTTAATATTTTTTAAAATCGATTTAACTTTTATGAGTGAAATTGCATAATGTAAAGGCTTGGGACGAGCAATCGATCGTATGTCATGCACTTCCACACCTTCTATATCACCAGGTTGTACAGTAAGCAAGTGACACTCATGCCCTCTTTTCGCAAACCACTGTATCCATCTTTCGGTGTGAATGTGTCTGCCGATTGACAGAAAAGCGATTCGCAAATGTTGCTCCTTTTAACAAACTAAAGTATCTGGTGCCGAGGGCCGGACTTGAACCGGCACGATCCAACGGATCGAGGGATTTTAAGTCCCTTGCGTCTACCAATTTCGCCACCCCGGCACACAGAAGAATTTTGCTTCAGAAAATGTAAAAAGTCAATATTTGTCACAAAACAAAACACCGACGATGCCGGTGTATGAACTGGAGGCGGCACCCAGACTCGAACTGGGGAAATAACGATTTTGCAGACCGTCGCCTTACCACTTGGCTATGCCGCCTTAACAGGTTCTTAAGAATGAAGCATCAGCATTGTAAAGTCAAGATTCAGAAATAAAAAAGAGGAGGATAATATATCCTCCTCTTCTAAATGGAGCGGGAAACGAGACTCGAACTCGCGACATCTACCTTGGCAAGGTAGTGCTCTACCAACTGAGCTATTCCCGCATCGCAGTTTGTTTGCGAACTGTAATGATATAAATCCTCACTCCAGTGTCAAACTAAATCTTTGTCATAACAAAGATTTGCACATTATCAGCCACCAAGTTGTTGAGGACATCCACCCTCTTTTATTGAGATACAGGCTTTTTCAAGTACTTCTACTACTTGCAGACCCATTATCCCATCACTAAGTGGAGTTGCTTTTCCATTTATGCAATCTATAAAATGAGCGCACTCAATTTTCAGCGGCTCAGCCTGATCAATTTTGGGGATGACTATATCACCATGACGATAAGCAAGATGGAATCCGCTGTAATCATCGTAATGAGGCATAACATCAACACCCTTATCAAAGATTTTGATCTTCTCACTCATAGAGACATCATCATAAACGAGCATCTGTTTACTACCAACAAAAGTACATTCTCTGATTTTGTCAGGGTCGAGCCAGCTTACATGAATACTAACAATTTTATTATTTGGATATTCAAGAGTTAGAAAAGCTACATCCTCAATACCTTTATCTTTTTGGACATAACATTTACCAGTTGCACTTACAGTTAAAGGTGCTTCATCGAATAGATAATTAAGCATCGCTATATCGTGAGGAGCCAGATCCCAAACTACATTTGCATCTTTTTGGAAGATACCCAGGTTGAGGCGACGAATATTTACATAATGAATATCGCCCAAATCACCTGACTCAATAAGTGCTTTAACTTTTCTAACCGCAGGAACAAATAAGAAAATATGTCCGACCATAATCTGAAGATTCTTTTCTTCAGCAATTCGCACCAATTCACGAGATTCTTCTGCATTGGCGCACATTGGCTTCTCGATAAATAAATGCTTCCCAGCTTCAAGTACAGCCTTGCCTATTGGAAAGTGAGTTGTTACTGGCGTGGCAACTGAAACTGCTTCAATAGATGCATCGTTGATAATAGTCATGTAGTCATCTGTCACAGTAATATCTGGATAGAGAACTGACATATGGTTGCGTCGCTCTTCATCAAGGTCGCAAATCGTGGCGAGTTCAACATCTGGGAGAGAGTTGAAGTTACGGATCAAGTTAGGTCCCCAATATCCACAACCGATTGCAGCCATTTTTGTTGACATGATATCCCCTTGCCCATTACGAGCGTTTGGCACGCCTTTCAGCGGCTCATTAGTGAAACAACTTAAGTTACATTGAATTTATTGACCGAAATTAGGCTTTTACGGTCTGGTTGTCAACAACCACCAGTTCCCTTAATTACTACAGGAATTGTTTTGAAGATTATTCTGAAATCCTCAAAGAATGACCAGTTGTTGATATAATGAATATCAAGCCGCACCATTTCTTCAAAAGAGACTGAACTCCTGCCACTTACTTGCCAGAGGCCAGTAAGCCCGGGAGTAACTCGAAGCCGCTCATGGTGACGAGGCTGATATTGTTCTATTTCATATCTGATTGGCGGACGTGGACCGACAAAAGACATGTCACCCCTTAGAATGTTAAAAAATTGGGGCAACTCATCAAGCGAGGTCTTTCGTAGCCAGGCGCCAATTTTAGTAACACGAGGGTCAGCTGAAATTTTAAATTTATCGTCGTTACAATCATCTTCAATTCCACCAGAGATAAACATCGATGCAAACTGTCTGTGAATAGCATCGTCACTGTTATGGATCATAGTTCTGAATTTATAGAAATCAAATGGTCTGCCGTCTTTACCTATTCTTTCCTGTGTAAAAAGGATAGGGCCAGAACTGGACTGCTTGACAAGAAAAGATAGCAAAGCAAAAAACGGCGACAACAGAATCATAGCCGTTAAAGCACAAACAACATCAAATGCTCTTTTAAATTTTCCTTGAAAACTGTGGATTCGCGATGCATCAGCTACGACATATAATGCCGGCTGAGCAGAAGTTACATTGTTAGCAACGGTGGAGTAAACTACCGCGTCTTCCTTCATTGTCTTATCTCCTCTGTATACAGAGTTGTTGTAAATCAACGGAAACGCGTTAGCTTATGCTCATATGCTCCCTTCCCAACTATCATTTCGATAGTAACTTTGGTGACGTAACTTGCACTATTATAGCAGAAGTTCACACACCCTGTCTACCATTTCTTCAGTTAATTCTGCAAACATTGGTAGAGAAACGATTCCTGAACAAAGTCCTTCCGAAACTGGGAAGCTGGCTTTGTCATCAATTATACCTTTTAATGCAGGCTGCAAGTTACAGGAAATTGGATAATGTCTTCCACAGAAAACATCATTTTCGCGTAACATCGCAATTGTCCCTTCCGGGTCTTCACACTGAATTGGGAACAAGTGGTGTACAGCTTCAGTCTCTGCAACCAATTCAGGCATCCTGTACGATCCCTGCAATTTTGCTTTATATAATGCAGCGTTATTTCGACGCATGGCACTCCAGTTATCCAATTGCTTTAATTTTATATCCAGAATAACTGCCTGCAAAGAATCAAGACGAGCAGTGTGTCCAATACTATCATGTAAGTTTTTTGCACCTTGCCCATGATGACGAACACTGTCGATAAATTCTTTTAACTTCATGTCATTTGATACTACAGCGCCTCCATCACCAAAAGCACCTAGGTTTTTACCTGGGTAAAAACTGAATGCAGCTGCAAATCCAAGAGAACCTATTCTCTTGCCTTTATATCTCGCGCCATGAGCTTGACAAGCATCTTCGATAACTGGGATATCACCTGCTGCAGCTTTAATCTCGTCAAAAGGAACTGGGTGTCCAAAGAGATGAACTGGAAGAATTGCTTTTGTTTTATCTGTAATTGCATCAGCTAGTTTTATCGGATCCATCAACCACGTGTCAGGATCTACATCAACAAAAACCGGCTTTGCACCTGTGTAAACAATTGCTTCAATTGTCGCAATAAACGTATTAGGGACCGTTATAACTTCGTCGCCAGGCCCAATACCCAGTCCTCTAAGTATCAAGTGCAATGCCTGTGTTCCTGAATCTACACCAGCACAATGAAGAGTTGAACAGTAGTCTGCAAAATTCTTCTCAAAATTTTCGAGTCTTGGTCCAAGAATAAAGGCAGTGTTATCAACTACATCTTTGATTGCTGCATCGATTTCAGATCGTAGTGGTGCTACCTGAGCTTTAAGATCCATAAATGGGACTGTTATTGACATGGGCGAACTCCTGTTTTTGTTAGGTATCTTCTGAAACACCTTACATATATCGTCATGGACAATACCCACTTTAGCTGAAAATAGCTTAAATGACAAATTTTATTCTTTGTTTAGTGAACCAAGAAACACTAATTGTCAATTTTATGCTTGACTAAGAAACTAATCTTTCATTTAGTCCAATATTACACTTGCGTTCTTATGCAGAAAAGGTAATTTTCTGCATGAAACATTACTGTTATCAAATTTCTCAGAATCACTTTATTTGATTCTGAACTGCTGATTTCACCATATTTTAGGTGAATCAAGATTTAAATCGAGGAGCGAGATATGTCTAACGGATTGAATGTCAAACCAGCTACAGGCAAGCTGGGAATTCTGACTCCGGGAATGGGTGCAGTTGCTACAACATTCATTGCTGGTGTAATTGCAGTACGAAAAGGGATTCGTCTACCGATTGGCAGCTTGACCCAGATGGGTCATATTCGTCTTGGAAAGAGAACAGACAACAACCAACCATTAATTAAGAACTTTGTCCCTATCACAGAACTTGCTGATATCGAATTCGGTGGCTGGGATATTTTTGAAGATTCTGTTTATGATGCTGCAATGAATGCTGGCGTTCTTGAAGAAAAACTTCTTGATGAGCTGAAACCTGAGCTGGAACAAATCAAGCCTATGTCAGCTGTTTTTGATAACTACTATGTCAAAAAGCTTGAAGGTTCACATGTAAAATCCGGTCCAAATAAAATGGATCTTGCGGAACAGCTAATGGCTGACATGGAGAACTTCAAAAAGGATAAAGGCTGTGACAGATTGGTAATGGTCTGGTGTGGCTCTACAGAAATCTTCATGGAAAAAAGTGAAGTCCATGCATCCATTGAAGCTTTTGAAGAAGGTTTGCGTAATAATGACCCTGCAATTGCTCCAAGTATGATTTATGCATATGCAGCAATCAAGATGGGCGTGCCTTACGCAAACGGTGCACCAAACTTGAGTGCAGACTTCCCTGCTCTGGAGGAATTATCCAAGCAAACTGGCTCCCCTACCATGGGAAAAGATTTCAAAACTGGCCAAACTTTGATGAAAACTATCCTTGCTCCTGGCTTCAAAGCCAGACTTCTGGGAATGAGTGGTTGGTTCTCAACTAACATCCTTGGTAATCGTGATGGTGAAGTTCTTGACGACCCTGAGTCATTCAAGACCAAGGAAGAATCAAAGCTCAGCGTTTTGGACAATATCCTGCAACCTGAGTTATACCCTGATCTTTATGGCGATCTTTATCATAAGGTTCGGATAAATTACTATCCACCTCGTGGTGACAATAAAGAGGGCTGGGATAACATCGATATCTTTGGTTGGCTGAATATGCCAATGCAAATCAAAATCGATTTCCTTTGCAGAGACTCGATTCTTGCTGCTCCAATTGTCTTGGATCTTGCTCTATTCCTGGACCTTGCCAAACGTGCTGGTCTTGGTGGAATTCAAGAATGGCTTTCATTCTACCTGAAAAGTCCAGTTACTCCAGAGGGGCTACAACCAGAGCATGACCTTTTCATTCAACAGAAGAAATTAAAAAATACTCTGCGTTGGATGATGGGTGAAGAACTGATTACTCATCTGGGTCGTGAATATTACGACGATGAGAAATAGAGAACAGACTAGTTTCTAAATTTGAGAGGGCCAACTGAAAACATGAAAGTTTCTTTATCAGAACATCTGAGCTGGAAACTCGAATGTATTACAGTTGGCCCTCTTGAAATGAATGCCTGGATAATTCATTCCCCGGAAGACAACTCCGCAATTCTAGTTGATCCAGGTGATGAGCCAAATGTTCTGCTTCGTGCAATTGATGCAACTAAATGTGAATTAAAATCTATTATCTGTACTCACGGTCACTTTGATCATATCGGTGCGACTGCTGCAATTCAGAAGAACTGGAACTTACCTTTACTTGCACATGAAGATGGTAAGCCTTTGATTGAAACAATGCAGTCAATTCAATCAACTTATGGTTTCCCTCGAACGGATGATCCCGATGTTGAGTACTTCTCCGCTGAAAGTTCACTGATGGAACTGGGCGGCCTCAATATCGAACTGATCCACACCCCAGGACACTGCCCCGGCCATATTGTAATCAAATTGCCTGAAAATGTTATTGTTGGGGATTTGATATTTGCTCGTTCTGTTGGTAGAACAGATCTGCCTGGTGGAAGCTTCCCTACTCTTGAAAATAGCATCCGCACTACGCTATATACTTTAGATGAAAAGACCGCACTCCATCCAGGGCACGGTCCTTCAACATCAGTTGGCGAAGAAATGGAACATAATCCATTTGTCCGCTAGACCTGACTTATATTTAATTCTTCCATTTTCTCATTTTTCTTTTTCTCCAGAGCCTTGTGTTTTCTTTGCAGCTCCCCTTTTACCCAATCACGGTAAAGCGAAGCACCAAGGCAACCTGAATCATAGGAATATATGCTATTAAAGTTTGAAGGAGCCTCTTCAATTTTGATATTATTTGTTATTAATGTCTTAAATAATTTTCGTGGGAATATTTTTTTAATCTGCTTAAGCAAATCAGTAGGTAAATCAGTTCGACCATCCTTCATGGTAATCAAAACACCCAGGTTCTGTAACCAAACATTCTGGCGCTCTTTTACTTTATCAATTGTATCTGCAACCTGTTGCAATGTAGAAACTGCAAGGCCGGTACATTGTGTTGGAACAATAACATAATCAGCAGTAACTAAAGCGTTAAGAGTTAAGAACCCCATATTTGGAGGTGTATCAATTATGATCCAACCATACGATGTTGAAAGGGCATCAGTAACTTTTTTCAAGCGATCCACTTTATGTGTTCTTGAGATACTCTCCAACGCAGGACATGAAGGTAACAAATCGATATTCTCGTCATAAACAGTACTGGTTACCCCATCATGAGGAGTCATCGCTCCTCTGAGCACGTCAAAAAGAGTTCTGCTAGGGACTTCCCCGTCCATCTTTCCCAGTAATGAAGATGTTGCACAGCCATGCGGATCCATATCGATAATCAGGCAAGATGAAGAGATATCACTATATCTGGTTAAACCTGCAGCCAAGTTTAATGCTGTTGTTGTCTTTCCACTTCCGCCTTTAGGATTAACTATTGCTATAATATTACCCATCTGTATCCTCCGAATGCTGAATTGTGAGTCAATTAGACGTTTTCTTTAACGTCTGATGAATATGTCAGTAAAACTATAGTTAGGCAAATTGAAATATAATAAGCATAAATATTAGTTTGTTTCGGAAACTCTATCCTTTGTATTCACACAGAGTTACGCGAATAAGAGCTTCTCACTAATTAATAATTGCACAATATCTCTCTTGATATTACGAGTGTTATTTAGACCTATCGTTCGACAGCAATCCAGAACCTAAATGAAAGGACATTCCCTATTTACTGAAAGAAAGTGTTTCAATGACTGATCTCATTTTCCGGAAATATTCCATCTTCTCTTTATCAGGTGCATAAACCAGTAAATCTATACAAATGATCTGGTTCTTGTTTGGATCGGAAACAAAGTAACACTTAAATGGGCCCCCGACGCCAACTTCGTCACTTACCCAAGATCCAGATAATCTGACTGCGTCGATACCAGCTAATTTTTCATTACCCCACTTCAATGAAGACATCACGATTGTTTCTGAATGCAGATACTTACCCAGTTCGGATCTGGCTTCTGCCAGATACACTCTATCTTCCAAGGCAAGTTTGCAATCGTCCGTTTCAATCCAGCCCAAAGAAATACCTCTTGTAGGTGGGCCCGGAATTATCCACTCCAAACCTTTATATCCATCTGGCATAATCTGGTTTTGTCGATAATCAAGCGGAAATTCAATGCTGAGACCTAAATGTTTTTTATAATTGGCAACTACATCCTTATGGAAACCACGTTTTCTATTATCTGACATCATGCGTTCCATATTGCTTTTGTAAATCTCTCTGGAAATTACCTCATTTTTATCCTTCAATATTTTTTTTAATTTAGAAGCAGAATTTGCAACAACAACAATTGCAAACTGATTTCTATACCATGGATCCTTAATTGTAACCAACCCGCCAGGACCGCTTAACAATTTATTCAAGCGCTCTTCAGAAAGCATGCCTTTAACCAACCCCTGTACTTTTCCACCATCGTTCCAATCAAGGGCGATAATAATATTTCGGTAGTTGCGGGCATTTTTCCAGTGCTTTGCTGGGAAGTAGCGGAAGTATAGTGTTTTTTCTTTTTTCAGAACAAATATTTCTTCACTATAAATTTTTTCAAATTCTGGAGAAAGTCTCTGCTGGAGTTGCTCAGAGGATGTAATTATAGCTACATCCCCGTATGATCCAACTGCAGAAATAATTGAATCACTTTCAGGTTTATCGCATCCTGTCAAAAATAATAATATCAATATTGGAAGCACTAAAACTCGACGCATTGCGTTCTCCAGAGAATGATTAAGAAACAAATCGAAGCCGATTACTTAATCTAATCAATTTTCTGTGATTGAAGCAATTCTTTTAAGTGTTCATTTTCCAATTGAGCATGCTTTAGAGCAGCACTGAGAATTTTATTTTGGTTTCTCAATGATGTTATGGTGCGTAAATCCTCCAGCTCCTTGCCGGACCAAGACTTCTGCTTCCATTTATAATCCGCAATTGAGTTGGAAACTGTTGTGGCCCCTACCCTGTTGCTGCTTGAGAAGAAGGATGGTTTAGCTGGGTCACCAAGAGTTAACCTGTCGGTGTTCCCGGCAGTGGAACTCACTGGAGTCAAGCTTGCGAGATTTGGACCATTGTCAGAACTAAAACCAGGAATATCATTTTGCTGAAATAACCCAGAAACAAGAACAAATGCCACTAATGCAGCAACTGAAAAACTTGTAACAAAGTATGGAATAAATAATTTATACCAACGTCGTTGATTAGGCTCCTCTATCCATTCATGTCCTTCACGATTATATAGTGCTCGATTGAGCTGAAGATTCAATTTCCATTCAAAATTATCAGGTAATTCCCTGCCTGGGATATTCAGAATTTGTTGTAACTTAAACTGTTCAGCACTCTCTTCTGCACAATCCGTGCAAACATTCAGGTGGTTTTCCAAGTCAATAGCTCTATTGGGTGGTAAACAGCCATCAAGTGAAAGTAAGATATCTCGTTTTGCGTGGTTGCAGTTCATTATTACTGATCACCCTTCTTGTTTTCTCGCTCGGTTGCGGTTCTATTTTCGATTAGTTCCAACTCTCGCAGGAGTGTTTCGTTTTTCAATAATGGCTTTATGGCTTTCCTGAATCTGGTTCGAGCACGGTTAATTCTCGAACGGACAGTTCCAAGCTTTAGCCCAGTTGCTTCCTGAATTTCCTCATAGGACATCTGCTCAATTTCCCTGAGAAGAAACGGGATCCGGTATTTCTCTGGTATCTGGCATGTTGCTTCGGAAATCAAATCTGCCAATTCTTGTCTTTGAATATCTTCTGAAGGATCAGCACTATTATCAACCGGGTCGACAGGCATTTTATCTTCATCTGGAGCAGGATCGATTGCCACTGTGTATGGACGCCTCTTAATTTTCCGAATATTATTTCGAACAAGGTTAGTTGCTATTGTGAATAACCATGTTGAGAAACGTGCAATCTCTCGATACTTATCAGCATAGATATAAGCACGAATCAGAGTTTCCTGAGTCAGCTCTTCTGCTTCAGTTGGATTTGCAACCATCTTGAGAATAAAATTATAGAGTCGATTTTTATACCTGGTTACCAGAATATCATAAGCTTTGCGTTGTCCCTGCTGTACAAGAACAATCAAATCTTCATCAC
Organism: bacterium; assembly: GCA_024229695.1. Taxonomy (GTDB): domain Bacteria; phylum Krumholzibacteriota; class Krumholzibacteriia; order LZORAL124-64-63; family LZORAL124-64-63; genus JABIBH01. The sequence goes on along the minus strand of JAAESD010000325.1, from coordinate 68,468 downwards.
GCATCTCAAGCAGTTGGGCTGAAGCTCGGACACCTGGACCATTCTGCATTTCACTCATCAACATAGTTACCTTATTTCATTCCGAGGACCTTTTAAGCTTATAAGTATACTACAATATTACTATGATGTGGTTCCCCTTTAATTTATTAATTTCCAGAAATTAAATTTTCCAATGACCACACAGGCACAAACAGCATCTCGATATTGTCAGAAACAGGATAAGAATCAATTTTTGTTATTCTTAAGCTGGCAGGAGTTCTGTTTGAGGATATTGCAAGAATCGAATTGTTTTGACCACTAATTACAACTGACCATACTTCTTCAGAAGCACCTTTTCCAGCACCTCTGATGCGCATTCTGTTCAGTAATTCAGCAGGTTTAACAGAGATGCTATCTTCATAAAATATAGGTGCTCTTAAAGTAACGCGAAAAGAGTTTAGATTTTCATCTGAAGTCTGCAATATCTCTAAAAGAGTAATAATTGCTGAATATTGAGCTCTATCAAGTTCTGAAAATTGTCCAGACCAAGGCTGTAAAACTGCACCTTTATTCAATGATGGTGTGATTGTCCATCCCTGACCTTCTCTACTGAGCAGATTATCGAATATTGTGCTTCTTGTAGTTGGCTGGGTTGAGATTTCAATGCGAAACATCGAATCATTTTCAGCAATATATAGAGCATGTCCGGTCAATGAGCCCGATGTTGATTCTATATCCCATTGTAGATGATGTATCGTACTTGCAACACTTGTAGATGACAAAGCAACAAGAAACAGAAGATAAATGGCTATGGCATTTATCATTGCGTTCCCTTGATCTCATCAATAATCGAGTTCAACACCTCTGAATCACCACCAGCAAATATTGCTCTCTGCAATACAGGAATTGCCTTTTCCTGTTTACCCATCTTAATCAGACATCGACCTAAGTGCTCAAGAATTACTGGGTCTTCCGGTAAACCATTCGAAGCTCTAACCAAATAGTCAAATGCCAGAGTGTATTCATTCTCCTGGAAATAAATCCAGCCCAGTGAATCCAAGTACGCAGGATTATTCGGATCGATTTCTAGAGCAGTCATAACCAGCTTTTTTGCCCTTGGCAGTTCTTGATTTAATTCTGCATATGTATAACCAAGCGCATTGAGTATCAATGCATCGTTGCTGAATTGCTTAGCAGCAGTTTCTAAAACTCTTATATTCATTTCAGAGTCGTTTAGCTCTTGATAAGCAATCGACAATGATAAATAAGCCTGCCTTGAATAATTAGGGTTTAATGTTGCTTGCTCAAGTGGATGTATAGATTTTCGGAACTCACCCATACTTTGAGATACAACTCCGACCAACAAACACTCACGTGAGTCAGAAGGGGAAATCATTTCAGAAGCCTGGGACAATAATTTCCGGATCGATTCTCTTTGAATTGATAAGTTGTCATTGGTTTTAGAAAAATCAAAAATATCAGGGAAAAGCGTTGTTTTTGCTTCAACAAGATCCCATAACCAATCCAATCTCGCATTTTCAGAATTCATAAGCGGTTCGAGAGTTGCCACAGCTTCTTCGTAATCACCAACAGACAGCTGAATATGCCCTAACAGGGCTGCAGCCATTTCGTCTGATGGGTAATCAGAGACGAGCTTCAGGGCAAATTCACCAGCTTGTTCAAAGTCCCCCATCTCAGCATAAATCCCAATAAAATAATATCCGCTTTTAACCGTTATTTGCTTGTCCTTGAATTGATTTTCAATTAAATCACGAGCTGTTAATAATTGATTTCGCTCCAACAATTGTTGTATAACTTGCTGAAACCATATCGGTTCTTCAAGACCATCATCATTGTCATTAGCAAGCTTGAGTGCTTTCTGGATTTCATCTACGGAAACCAAAAACGATATATAATATTCCTGTAATAATTCTGATTCAGGGTTAGCGTTAATCGCTTTGGTGAACAAGTCTTCACGACCCTGCCTGTCGACATTCAAGTCCTTTAGCATTCTCAAATATATATCTTCGGAAGAATCAGGGTGCATTTCCAACATTAACTGATAATGTTCGTTAACTTTCTCAAACATCCCCAATTCTGAAAGCAACCCACCTTTGTACAGAGAAAGTTCTGGGTTATTGGGAAAAAGAAGAATCAAAGACTCCAATTCTGCCAATGCCTGTTCTAAAGTTCCATATCTGTAGATAATAGCAATTCGATCAAGCCCAAGTTCATAATCGATTGCTCCAATCTCAACAAATGGAGCCATCAGAGCAGGAACATGTTCCGGATATCCTGCACTAACCAGGACTTCAACATAGATTTTTAGAAGATCAATATTATAGGAACCAGAGACAAACGACTGCATAAATAATTCATCGGCGGAATTGAGGTTTCCCTGATTTACCTCACTAAGAGCCATTATAAAAAGTGTAGAACTACCGAATGTAGCCAGCTCTTCAGTATCAGTATTGGAATTTGGTTGCGAGATTTCAAAAGTGCTGGCAAACAGATTGACGTACGACAATAACGAAAATAATAGTAACGCTAACGTCACCCTGAGTTTAATTAAGCCAGTATTAATCTGTTAACTCCTCATGCAAGATATCAGGATTCTTCTCGAGTTTTGTTAAAGCTTTTGCAGCAGCTATTTGTTCCGCATCTTTTTTATTACCGGCCACTCCAACACCCAAAATAATCTTATTAAAACTAACCTGAATCGTAAACTCTCTTTCATGGTCTGGCCCAGTGGCTTCAATTAATCGATATTTAGGTGGTGTTTTATATTTCGCCTGAAGGATCTCCTGTAACTTGCTTTTGCTGTTAGTGAGATTGTCTTCATCAAGAAAAGAGTCGACTTTTGATAATATCAGATGAGATACAACATCGGTTGCAGCGGATATGCCACTATCCAAATAAACCGCACCTAATAGAGCCTCCACAGTATCAGCCAGGATACTTGATCGCTCCCTGCCACCGGTAGTAGCTTCACCATGACTCATTGTAATATATTTGCCGAGATCTAAAGAGCGGCCGACTGAAGCCAGGCTTGCCCCGCAGACAAGCATAGATTTCATTTTAGTTAAATCGCCCTCTTCCTTGTCTGGAAACTGTTTGTAAAGATATTCGTTAACAATCAAACCCAGCACGGAATCGCCCAAGAATTCTAGACGTTCGTTTGATTCAGTTCTTATTGCACCAAGTGAGTGAAGATGAGACCTGTGAACTAAAGCTTGTTCAAGGAATTCTCTGTTTGAGAACTGGTAGGAAAGAATTTGTTCAACTTTATCCAATGCGGCGTTCATCCTGGCATCAGGAGCTTTTTTTAATTGCTCCTGAATGCCCAGCAATTTTTTGAGCTTTCTGCCAATATACAATTTACGGCCCTACTTTTTGTTACTCTTTCCATGCCTTCACAGCCAGGCTGACATTGTGTCCACCGAAGCCAAATGAATTTGAGAGAGCAGCAGTTGCCTGTTTTTTTACAGCCTCATTGGGACAATAAAAAAGATCACATTCCGGATCGGGTGTTTCATAATTAATTGTCGGTGGCAAAATGCCTTTTTGTAATGCAAGAGCGATTACACCGCATTCTACTCCACCAGCTGCACCAAGCAAATGCCCCATCATCGATTTTGTAGAACTCACTGCCATATCATCAGCATGTGAACCAAACAATCTTCGGATAGCACCTGACTCAATTTTATCATTAAAATGAGTGGAAGTACCGTGAGCATTGATATATCCGACATCTTCCGATTTAATACCGCCCAATTCCATGGCACGCTTCATTGCATTAAATGCTCCAGTACCTGAATTATCTGGCTGTGTCATATGATAAGCATCGCCAGTCATTCCAAAGCCAGCAAATTCAGCAATTATTGTTGCTCCCCTTGCAACAGCTCTATCCATATCTTCAAGGACAACCACACCAGCACCTTCACCTAAAACAAATCCATCGCGGTCTTTGTCAAAAGGCCGGCTTGCCTTTGTGGGATTATCATTGTTTGCAGAAAGTGCTTTCAGGGAACTGAAACCAGCTAGCGCCATTGGACAGACACTTGCTTCTGCACCTCCAGCAATCATGATATCAGCATCACCATTTGCAATGTGTTGATATGAAACACCTATTGCATGTCCACCGGAAGCACATGCAGAAACTGTTGAATAATTGGGACCTTTAAATCCAAGGTGAATGGAAACCAGGCCGGAGGCCATATCGCCAATCATCATTGGGATAAACATAGGAGAAACTCTAGAAGGACCTCTGGCGATCAGCTTTCTATGCTGCTCTTCAAAAGTATGCATCCCACCAATTCCACTACCAATCACTACACCGGCACGTTCTGGATCAAATTCACCAAGATCAGCCTGGTCAAAAGCTTCTTGAGCAGCACAAACAGCAAACTGAGAATAACGATCAGCTTTACGAGCATTTTTGAGATCCATTACGGTTGTAGGATCAAAATCTTTTACTTCGGCACCAAATGTTGTCCGGTAACCCTCAGTATCAAATGAAGTGATAGGTCCAATGCCAGAACGGCCATTAATCAGGCCATCCCATGTTTCATCGCGACCTACTCCAACTGCTGTGATTAAACCAACACCAGTAATTGCTACTCTGCGCAAAGCCATAACTAACTCCTATTATCGAAGACGCCCCCGACCCTGGACATCATGTTTACAGAATCGGGGACTTTATCATAAATAAAATCAGACAATCGAATCCAATTATCCCAGAGCTTTTTCCAGGTAATCGATTGCAGACTGAACAGTAGTCAGTTTTTCCTGATCTTCTTCAGGAATAGTAATATTGAAAACTTCTTCAAGATCCATTACCAATTCCACTGTGTCCAAAGAGTCTGCACCAAGGTCATCTGTAAAAGATGCTTCTGGTGTAATCTGCTCTGGATTTACTGACAACTTACGCTCAACAATTTCGTAAACTTGTTCCTTAATTGAACTCATTTTTCTTTACCCTCCTTGGGTATTTCAAGTAACCATGCCACCGTCAACAGTCAATGTCTGACCAGTCATATAGGCAGCGTCTTCTGACATTAAAAAAGAAACAACGGCGGCGATATCTTCGCTCTGACCGAACTTCTTCAAAGGAATCGACTTCAACATACTGTCCCGAACCTGCTCAGGCAGTTTATCGGTCATGTCAGTTGCAATAAATCCTGGGGCGATCGCGTTACAGGTAACAGCTCTTCCACCAAGTTCTTTAGCAACAGATTTAGTCAAAGCAATTACACCAGCTTTGCTTGCAGCATAATTAGCCTGTCCAGCATTACCGGTCAAACCAATCACTGAAGCAATATTAACAATTCTTCCAATTTTCTGACGAATCATATTTGCAGATACTAACTTTGTAAAGTTGAATGTACCAGTTAAATTAACCCTCAGAACCAAGTCCCAATCTTCCGGTTTCATCCTCAGCAACAAGCCATCACGAGTGATACCTGCATTATTTACAAGACCGTAAATTGGTCCCATCTCTTCAATCGCTTTTTCTACAACTGTCTCAACCTGAGAATAATCAGAAACATCGCAAGTAAATGGAATAAACTTACCATCACCAGGAAGTGATTTTACAGCATTTTCCAGGTCATCGGCATTAATATCTACTAAAACAAGATTGTAGTTTTGCTCTGCCAGTTTTGTTGCAATTGCATAACCGATTCCTCGGCCAGCACCTGTGATTAATATTGTTCTTTTTTCCAAGTCTACTCCTTTAGCCACGTTTCATTGTTTTGCTATTATGCAGACAATTCGTCCAATTTGTCCAGAATGTTATTCAAGTCTTCTGCAGTTCCAACGGGGATAAATGTCACATCGGGAAATTCCCTGCGTGCCATATTTGACAACACGCGACCAGGGCCAACTTCGAGCACAACTTTCGGTTTTTGATTAGAAAACATTCCCGACGAAATTCCTGTTATTGTTTCATACCATCTGACAGATGAAGTCAATTGCATTTTCAAGCCATCGGTAAATGGGGCCTTATCACTGACCGCATTTGCTGTGACATTAGATACAAGAGGAACCTCAAGACCATTGATGTCTGATAAATCAAGAAATGCAGAAAATTCAGTTGCAGCCTCTTCAAGCAAAGGAGAATGGAATGCCCCACTGACATTCAATTTAATTACTCGCTTTGCACCAGCTTCTTTAAGAGCTTCCGAAGCAGCGTCAATTGCTGCAACTTCTCCAGAAATTGCTACTTGCGATTGAGAATTATGATTTGCCAGAACAACTGTTCCTACTTTCTCAGTAATCGATTTGCAAACTTCTGCGACACTGGACCCGGCAAGCCCCATAACAGCAGCCATAGTTCCAGGCTGTTTATTACCGGCCTCAAACATCAATTCGCCTCTTTTGCGAACTAAAGCAAGTCCTGTCTCAGCAGAAATAGCACCAGCAGCAACTGCAGCAGAATACTCGCCCAGCGAGTGGCCAGCAACAAGTGAAGGTTTAATATCCATAGCAGCCAATTCCATGGCAATTGCTACAGAATGAGCCAAAATAGCAGGTTGAGCATTTTTGGTTTCTGTCAATGTTTCAGCAGGGCCTTCAAACATTAACGAAGTCAAATCATATCCAAGTGTATCGTTGATTTTGTTGAGAAATTCTGATCCAGGGCCATTATGTTCAATAAGGGATGAAGCCATCCCTACGCTTTGAGAGGCTTGACCTGGAAAAATCATTGGGATTCTATACACTAAAATGCCTCCGAGGATTAATTAGAATCTGAAAGACACTCTTCCAATTTGGTTGGCAAATCAACAAGTGCCAATCTACTTGCAATTACAAGAGCACTTTTAATAGCTCTTGAGTTACTTGCACCATGACAAATTATTGAAGAGCCTTTTACACCTAGCAGCATTGCGCCACCGGTCGAAGAGTAATCCATCTTCTCCAGCATAGCAGATTTGTCATCAGATTTTGAATCTTTACTACCTGAAAGAATTTTAATAAGTAAAGCACCAAATCCTTCAACCATCTTAAGAACAATATTTCCTGTAAAGCCATCGGTCACTAGAACATCGACAGGGCCGTATGGAAGTTGTTTGCTCTCAATGTTACCAACAAAGTTAAGATTGGATTCTGCAAGAAGTTTATGAGCGGCAACAGTCAGTTCTGAACCTTTTGAAGGTTCTTCGCCAATATTCAACAATCCTACAGTTGGGTTTTCATTACCCAAAATAGATTTGCAATACGTATCACCCATTTTTGCGAAAGTTTCAAGATGCTCAGGAGTTGCCTGAACATTTGCGCCGGAATCCAGCATTACAAATGGTTTTCCTGAAGTAGGTATTACAGTAGCAATACCAGGGCGTTTTACAGAAGACAATCTGCCAAGAATCATCAAACTTGCTGCAACCATTGCGCCAGTACTGCCAGCACTCATTACGGCACTAACAATGCCTGCCTTATGGTCAGTCATCGCTTTTACAATTGGTGAATCCGGTTTCCCTTTTACGGCTGAGGCAGGAGAATCTCCCATCTCAATTGCCTGAGTACAGTGCACAATTGAAATTGGTAAGCTGGAACAGTCCAGCTTATTCAATTCTGTTTGTATTGAATCTTTATCACCATATAGTGCGACAGAATAACCTGTGGTTTCAGATAAAGCATCCACAACACCAGGCACAACTGCAGAGGGACCTATATCCCCTCCCATCGCATCAACCGCTACTACTGGCAACTTGTCTTGATCAACCATGAGATTAGTCAGTTACAACTATTTCACGGGTACCATAGTGCCCACACTTGCTGCAAACTCTGTGTGATCTGCATGCTGCGCCACAATTAGTGCATTTGTTTACAGTAGGGTTACCAAGATTCCAGTGTGAACGACGCTTACCTTGTCGTGAGTGACTGGTTTTCTTCTTTGGAACTGCCATTATCTTCCTCTTTCATTATCTACGGAAGAGCATCCCATCGGGAATCAGTTTCTTCCGTTTTACAATCACATGATTGTTCATTAAGGTTCTTGCCACATTGTACACAAAAACCGTTACATTCTTCATCGCAAACTATTCTCTGCGGTCGTGATAGCATAGCAACATCACGCAAAGACTCTGAAATGTCAACAACTCCCCGCTGTTGACAAATAACCCAATCACTTTCGGAAACATCTACCTGAGTTGCAACCCTGTCGATGAATATTTCCACATCGGCAATGTAAATCAGCTCAAATGGTTCCAGGCAATTGCTGCAATCAGTATCTGTAGATACATTCACTCTGCCTGAAATAAGAACGCCAGCTGCAGTGTTATCAAGAGTAACATCACCACTTACCAACAACTTATCGGAATCAGCTTCATCAGGGAATCGAAGAAAATATTCCTCAACAACTTCTGTTGATTTGCCAATTGCCAGAGTATCCAGATTAACCTTCATGCAAGCGCACCACAGTAATTAAGTTAAAGCAACATGTCAAGATTATGCCCGATTCGCTCAAGACGAATCAGGCAGTAATATCGGACATTGTTACCCAAAAACCAAGCCTAATTCACGACTTGCACTCTCTGGGGAATCTGAAGCATGAACTGCATTTGTAGACAGCTCAGTTCCATACAAATCCCTGATTGTGCCAGTAGCAGCTTCAACAGGGTTTGTGGCACCAACAAGCTCACGCATTTTGATTACAGCATCATCTCGCTGTAGTTGCAGCGCAACAACAGGTCCACTTGTGATATAATCAACGAGCTCACCATAAAATGGGCGCTCAACATGCTCTACATAAAACTCTTCAACAGTTTCACGTGACAATTGCTTGAGTTCCATTTTTTCAATCCTGAATCCTGCCTTCTGAACGATTGCGATAATTTCGCCAATCTTTTGTTCATCGGCAGCCACTATTTCAGGTTTTATCATCATGTAAGTACTTTGCATTATTTATGCATCCTTCCAAAGTTCTTTTAGTAGTGGTACTACATCGACAGGTCTGTCAGCAACAGGAATCCCCGCAGCTTCAAGTGCAGCTTTTTTCTCTGCTGCAGTACCAGTTCCACCGGTTACGATTGCGCCCGCATGCCCCATCCTTTTTCCAGGAGGTGCAGTGCGACCTGCAATAAATGCAACAACTGGAATATCCATATTTTCCTTGATGTATTCAGCAGCACGCTCTTCAGCATCGCCACCAATTTCACCAATCAAAACCAGTGCTTTAGTTTCAGGATCTGCATTAAATGCTTTAATAGCATCCATGAAACTTGTGCCAATTACAGGGTCTCCACCAATACCGAGACAAGTAGTTTGTCCAAGACCAGCTTTTGTCAATGCATCGACAACTTCATAAGTCAGAGTTCCACTACGGGAAACCAGACCAACTTTTCCTTCAGCAACAATATTGCCTGGAAGGATACCCAGTTTGGCTTGTCCAGGAACAATAAAGCCTGGGCAGTTTGGGCCGACAAGTGTAACTCCTCGATCTTCCAAAAATGGCATGACTTTTACCATGTCATTTGTTGGTACACCTTCAGTAATACAGACAATTAATTTTATGCCTGCATCAGCAGCTTCAAAGATTGCTCCAGCAGCAGCAAAAGGTGGAACGAATATTACTGAAGCCTCAGCTCCTGTTTCTGCAACAGCATCGGCAACATTATCAAAAACTGGAACTGTCTCATTGAACATTTGTCCACCACGGCCCGGTGTAACACCTGCAACAACTTTTGTTCCATAGTCAATCATTGACTTTGTATGAAAACCGCCATCGCGGCCAGTGATTCCCTGTACCAGTACTTTGGTTTCACCTGTGCAAAAAATAGCCATTATATTCTCCTTATGAGCAGTGCTCTAGTTGGAAGCCAGTTCAAGGGCTTTTTGAACAACTTCATCCATAGTTTCTGCTGGAACAAGGTCAGTACCTTGCAACAGAACACGAGCTTCTTCTTCATTGGTTCCGGTCAATCTGACAACAACAGGAACTTTTATATCTAGACGATTTGTTGCTTCAATAATGCCCTTTGCGACATCATCGCAACGAGTGATTCCACCAAAAATGTTAAACAAAATAACTTCAACATTTTCATCCTGTAGAATGATTTCAAGAGCTGAAACAACTTTATCAGGATTAGAACTTCCGCCAATATCCAAGAAGTTAGCAGGCATACCACCGTAGTACTGAACCAAATCCATTGTAGCCATTGCAAGACCAGCACCATTAACCAGACAACCGACGTTGCCATCAAGTTTAACAAATGAAAGATCTGCTTTACGAGCAGCTGCTTCTGCGGGGTTCTCCTCTTGAAGATCACGAAGTTCTTCAAAATCGCGGTGACGGAACATAGCATTGTCATCGATATTCACTTTTGCATCGATAGCCTTACCAATACCATCTGGAGTGAAAATAAATGGATTGATTTCTGCAAGACTTGCATCAACTTCAATAAAGGCTGTGTACAACTTCTGCATTGAAGCAGCAAGTTGTCGTGCTTTTTTTACATCAGCAGTCAGCTTCATAGAAACAGTCATTGCTTCATGGTCAAGTAAACCGTAACGAGGATCTATAACCTGTTTGATAATTGCATCAGGATTATCTTTTGCAACTTGTTCAATTTCTACGCCACCTTCACTACTTGCCATCAACAATACTCTACGACTTGCACGGTCAACCAACATGCCAACATAATATTCTTCTTCAATATCAACTGCTGGTGTTACCAAAACTTTGTTTACAGTATGGCCTTTTATATCCATACCAAGAATTGCTTCAGCACTCTCTTTGACTTTGTCCATGCTGTCACAGAATTTAACGCCACCAGCTTTGCCACGCCCGCCAGTTAAAACCTGAGCTTTAACCATAACAGGCATTCCATACTGCTCAGCAGTAGCTGTAGCTTCATCAACTGAGAAGCAAGCCTTACCTTCAGGTACATCTAAACCAGCATTGCGGAAAAATTCCTTTGCCTGGTATTCATGGATGTTCACATCAACCTCCGAATATTCTAAACTGTGCAACTAAAAAAAACGCGGGGAAGGCAATGCCCTCCCCGCCAGTAATAACTACTTGGTGAACTTTTCCAGAATTTCTGTCAAGTTCGGTGAACCAATTTCCTGTAGACTGTAACCAACACGGTATGTTGGTTTCTCAATCTTGACAATTCGGTTCAAGTCAATTGGAGTTCCAATTACTACTGCATCACATTCGACAGCATTGATTGTTTTCTCCAAGTCTGACAACTGTTCGTCACCATATCCCATTGCTGGCAACAAGGTGCCAATCTCAGGGTAGATTTCAAATGTCTCAGCAAGTTTTCCAACAGCCCATGGTCTTGGGTCAACAAGTTCGCCAGCACCACTCTTCAGAGCAGCGACTGTACCAGCACCATAAGTCATGCCACCATGAGTTAAAGTTGGTCCATCTTCAACAACCAGAATTGTTTTGCCAGCAATTTCTTCCGCATCTTCAATAGTCAACGGAGAAGCAGCTTCAACAATTTTGCAAGTTGAATTGATTGAACGAACATTTTCGCGAACTTCTTCAATCTGCTCGAATGTAGCTTCAACAACTTTGTTGATTACAACAACATCAGCCATGTGGATATTTGTTTCACCAGGATAGTAAGTCAACTCATGACCTGCACGGTGAGGATCAACTACAACGATGTGGAGATCGCTTTTGTAGAAAGAAGTGTCATTATTTCCGCCATCCCAAAGGATAACATCTGCTTCTTTTTCTGCCTCGCGAAGAATAGCTTCATAATCAACGCCAGCAAATATAACATTACCAAGAACGATGTGTGGTTCGTACTCTTCCATCTCTTCGATTGTACATTTGTGAGTTTCCAGATCAGCAAGTTCAGCAAAACGCTGTACTTTCTGTTTCTCCAGATCGCCATACGGCATTGGATGTCGAATAGCAGCAACTTTCAAGCCAGCAGCTTGAAGGACTTCGCTTACACGACGAGTTGTCTGACTCTTGCCACAACCTGTACGAGCAGCACAAATGCTAATTACTGGTTTGGTACTGACAACCTGTGTGTCTCGTTCACCAAGAAGTTTAAAGTCTGCGCCACATGAGTTAACAAGAGCAGCTACGTGCATTACATCCTCATGCGAAACATCGCTGTATGCAAAAACACAGCATTCAATATTATTATCAGCAATCAGTTGAGGAAGATCGTCTTCAGAAAGAATTGGGATTCCTTCTGGATAAAGCTCCCCAGCAAGTGATGCTGGATATTTACGGCCATCGATATCTGGAATCTGTGCAGCAGTAAATGCTACAACTTCGTACTTCTCGTTTCCACGGAAGACGCAATTAAAATTGTGGAAATCGCGACCGGCAGCGCCGATGATGATGATTTTTTCCCTGCTCATGGCAGACCTCTTTTATGTAAAAAGTATAGCGCAGTTACAGAGTCAATCCTGGCCGTTGCGCAAAACGGAGACATGAGTGTCTGATTCAGGAAAGACGCTTGATTTTATTTATAAGCAGTGAAGTTGATCTGCCGGGACGCATTGGAACTCTATGCACCTTACCACCCCAAGAGCGAACCTCGCTGGCTCCAACTATATCCTCTTCTGCATACTCATCTCCTTTTACCAGAATATCCGGTTTGAGGAGCATGATTGTTTCCAGAGGAGTTGGCTCGGGAAATATGGTAACCGCATCGACATAACGCAAGGAAGCCAGGAGCAATGATCTGTCAGTTTCGGTCATCAAAGGACGTGTTGGTCCCTTCAAGGCAGAAATCGAAGAATCCGAGTTGATTGCAACTATCAATTTGGCACCTGAATCAATTGCTTCTATAAAAGTTTCAAGGTGCCCAAAATGCAGTAAGTCAAAGCAGCCATTAGTGAAAGCAATATGTTGGCCATCATTTCGTACTTGCTCAGCCCAGGTAAAAAGATCTTCTCTGACAAGAATTGGAGCCATTAATTTCATTTTGAAATTGCCTCCCGCAACGCTGCAACAGTAATTGTTGCAGTTCCGAGTTCTCTGACTGCCAACCCTGCAGCATGATTTGCAATATTGGCAGCAGTTAGATAATCAGCTCCAGCAGCCAAAGCAGTTGTATATGCTGCAATAACGGTATCGCCGGCACCAGTAACATCATAAACATCTGTAGCTTCGGTTGGCAGATGGTGTTCTGTGCCATCTTTTTCAAATAGTGCCATTCCGTGTTCGCCTCTGGTAACCAGCACTGCTTCTGAATCTGTGCGATTTCGAAGCATCAATCCAGCTTGAGAAAGAGTTTGTAAGTCCCGAATTCTTAAGGGACATGCTCCACTTGCTTCAAGTTGATTGGGAGTCAATGAAGTAACACCTTTGTATTGTGAGAAGTCACCCATTTTAGGATCAGCAACAATTACAGCTTCGGTTTCTTTTGCGTAACTTATTACTGCCTTCAGCACTTCAGGAGTGAGAATCCCCTTGCCATAATCACTCAGTACAATGCCATCAAATGGCCCTAGTGATTTCATGCGCTCCAACATCAGGGAACTTGTAGCCTCATCGATACCTTCATCATCTTCAATATCAGTTCTTACAACTTGCTGGCTGTGGGCAATTATCCTGGTTTTAAGAGTTGTTCTGCGAGAATCCAAACGAAAAACACCGGAGCTTCTTATTTCTTTCTCATTTAGAAGCAAAGAAAGAGAATCAGCTCCGCTATCATCACCAGTTACTGTAATGAGTTCAACATCACTACCAAGCGATCGGATATTTGCCGCAACATTTGCTGCCCCACCGAGCTTGATTGTCTCACGCTCAAGCTTGACCACGGGAACCGGGGCTTCAGGACTTATTCTACTGACACTACCCCAGAGAAACCTATCGACCATTGCATCACCAACTACAGCTAGTCGGCAATCTGAAAATTTATCGAGCCATTTTAGACTTTGTTGTGGCATTTTATCCTCCAGAACAAGATTATATTAGTATAGGTAAGCTATTACCAGTATAATTAACAGTCAACAAGACCGACAACAATACTTAAAAACAGGGAGCATTTTAAATGAAGGATAAACAGAAAATCAGCTTGGAACTTGGTAAAGAAGAAGCTGAAGGTATCTATTCAAACCTGGCTCTGATAAGCCATTCACCTAGTGAATTTATTATCGATTTTGCCCGTCTGCTACCAGGGCTTCCAAAAAGTAAAGTGTTTGCGAGAGTCATCATGACTCCGCAAAATGCGAAAGCTCTGCACAAAACACTTGGTGCAAATCTTGAGCGTTACGAATCAGTTCATGGTGAGATTAAACTTGCCGGAAACCTGCCCACACCTGGTATCGGATTTGAGACCGAGAACTAATCTTTTGGTGGAGTAGCTTTCCAACGTCGATGCACCCAGAAATAGTGATCTGGTTGTTGACGGATAAAATCTTCCAAAGCGGCGGTGTGCTGAACAGTCAAACTGTACACCGCCTCTTTTTCTGCCATTTCAGGGTCTGGGTAAATTGGATCCTTGAAAACAGCTTTAAACCCACCTTCAGGTTTTCTAAATATAGCACTAGGTACAATTGGGCAATTCAGTTTCCATGCAAAATGCGCCAACCCTTTTGTTGTTGATGCTTTGCGCCCCATGAAATCCACAAAAACACCTTTTTGTCCAGCATTCACATCAGGAAGAATACCAACAAGCTGCCCTGCATGCAGCGCCTTTACCAGTGGCCTTATATCTTCGGCTCTGATTACATTCAGGCCAGCAGAATGGCGGATGTTATTTTGTAATTTATCTACATATGGGTTGGATTGGGATCTGACAACAAAGTGGCCATCAATACCTGTTGCATTTATCGATGCCGCCAACATCTCCCAGTTCCCGAAGTGTCCAGTTGTCAGCAGTACACCTTGCCCAGCTTTTTTGAAATCGTGCAGATGATGAATACCTTCAAACTCAACTTGCTCCAATATTTCTTCTGGAGTCAGCTTGCCCATCGATAGAAACTCAAGCAATGTAATCCCAAGATTTTGGTAAACATCAAGAGCAAGGTTTTCGATTGGTTCATGATAATCAGGAAAAGCAAAAGATAGATTTTCTTCGACAACACTTTTACGGAATCCAAATCGTCGATAAACAAATCGGCCAAATTTGCTTCCATAACTTCTGTGTTTACTGGCAGGTATCAGGCAGGAAAAAAACATCAGCTTTCTCAAAGCGATGTACTCGAGCGCCCACCTTATTTTCTTTCTGATAGTCAAAGCTACTTTCTGTCAGAAGAAGTCCACACTGTTCTTGCTACTTTTGCACCAGGCAGCCTGACTGCCATATTCGCCATTTCAAGAGCAAGCAAACCTTCAGCCAAATCTGCTGGATCTCCTGGCCACTGCATCTGCAAATCCGCAAGTGGAGCACCTGAAAGATCTATTCTATCCCAAAGCCATTTTGAAGATGTCCCCTCCTGGGGTAGCTGCAATAATGGCCCGCTGGATATTTCTGATCTGGAGCCAAGCACTTCCAGCACATCTTCTGCACATTCAATAAGATGTGCTCCATCTTTGATCAACTGATGCGATCCTCTCCAATTTGCATTATCTATCGGCCCTGGTACAGCGAAAACTTCACGATTGTAATCAATTGCTAATTTCGCAGTAATGAGAGAGCCGCTTTTTCCGGGTGATTCAATTACAATCACTCCAGCAACCAACCCTGCAACAAGTCTATTACGTCTGGGAAACAGATACTTGAACGGCACCGGTGTATTTTGCGATTCAGAGACAACACAACCTTGGCTTTCAATTTCCTTGCGCAAGGCACTGTTTCCTGGAGGATATGTTTCCTCTATACTGGTTGCCATAACTGCTACAGTCTTTCCACTTCCATCAAGTGCTCCTCGGTGAGCAGCAGTATCGATTCCCATAGCCAGCCCGCTTACAATTACATAACCGGCATTGGATAAGTCCATCGCAATTCTTCTGGCAATAGCCTTACCCAGGTTACTTGCCCGCCTTGTGCCTACAATTGCTATTGCTTGTTCATGCAGGATTTTGGCATTGCCTGCTACATTGACTTCTGATGGTGAATCGTTGATTTCATTCCACAGAGACGGCCACAACTTATCACCCTTGCGGAGTAATTTATGCATTCTTTTAACCTGACCGGGAGAAATTATGGGAGATTATTCTTCTACTGGGATAACCTTCTGATAAAGATCTTTCATAGCATAACGGAGCTTATCGATTCCTTGTCCGGTTACAGCGGAAATTACATGTACTCCAGTACCATTTCGATGCTCGGTCCATTCAGTAATCTCTTCCAGTATATCATCAATCAATTCAACATATACCAAATCGATTTTGTTCAAGACAACGACAAATGGGAGCTCAGGCAACCTGTTACCATACGCTTCAAGTTCCTGTCGTAATACTGATAGAGTTGCAGCTGGAGCTGGATCATTGACATCAATCAAATAAACAAGAGCTCTAGTGCGTTCTACATGCTTCAGGAATTCAAGACCAAGTCCTTTGCCCTGGCTGGCACCTTCAATTAAACCAGGAATATCAGCAAGAGTGCAACTGACGAAATCACCTAGATCGACAATCCCGAGATTGGGAACCAGAGTAGTAAATGGGTAGTCAGCTATCTTGGGTTTGGCTGAAGTGATATGAGCCAGCAAAGTTGATTTTCCCGCATTTGGCATACCAATCAAACCGATATCGGCAATCAGTTTCAATTCCATCTTCAGCTTTATTGAAACGCCAAGTTTACCAGGAGTTGCCTTGTCTGGAGTTTGATTGCGGGCATTCCGGAACTCATAGTTCCCTTTGCCTCCTTTACCACCCTGGACAATCAAAACCTTCTGCCCTGGGTCTACTAGGTCACAAATAAGTTTATCAGTTTTTCGGTTAATAATAGAGGTGCCACATGGAACAAATATTTCAAGGTCATCACCAGCAGAACCAGATTTGTTCCACCCCTCACCTTGAGATCCATTTTGAGCTGAATATTTGCGTTTGTAACGAAAGTCCTGAAGTGTGGAGCTTGTTGAAGAAGCTACAAGATAAACCGAGCCACCTGCTCCACCGTTGCCTCCGTTTGGGCCACCTCTGGGCACACCCTTTTCACGCCGATAGGCAACGCAACCATCGCCACCGGTTCCAGATTCAACAGAAATATCCGCAACATCTATAAACTTCACAAAGACCTAACCTTTGAATGTCTTCAAACCATTAATCAAACGCTTCGCACCTTCTGTCAGCGTATCCCCATCCAGCGAATAGCTCAAGCGCAAATGGTTTGGAACACCAAATGGCTCTCCCGGAACAGTAGCCAACTTTTCCGTTTTGAGAAGATGTTCTGCAAGTCGCCAGCAACCCCCTGCCTGTTTATCGGGATCAACTGCTTTACTGATGTCCACAAGTAGATAAAATGCACCTTCTGGAATATTGAAACTGATGTTTGGGACATCTTTCAATGCATCTACAAGAAGATCTCTACGCTGTTTGAATGCTTGGGACATCTCTTTAACTTCGTCCTGGCAATCAAAAGCTACTAATGATGCTTTCTGGGCAATAGTATTTATACTGCTTGTTGAGTGACTTTGCAGTCTGGTCATTGCTCCGATTGTTGATTCATCAGCAATTCCGAAGCCAACTCTCCATCCAGTCATCGCATAACTTTTAGAAAGCCCGCTGACAGCAATAATTCTGTGTCGTAAATCTGGTGCTATAGACATTAAGGAAATATGGCCTTCTTCAGAATAAACCAGATCCTCATAAATCTCATCGGTCAGAATAAAGAAGCTTGTTTTCCGAAAATACTCAGCAAGGTCCTCAAGTTCTTTACGAGTGTAGACAGCGCCAGAAGGGTTCGATGGCGAGTTTAAAATGAGCGCTTTTGCTCTACCTGCACCAGCCCTGTCGAGATCTTCCGCGGTTATTTTCCATCCTGGTTGAGAAGGAATAACTGGAATAGTCCTAGCTCTTAAAGCAGTAATTTGCGCAGGATAAGTAACCCAATATGGAACCGGCACAGCGACTTGATCGCCCTGGTTGAGCAAAACAGATAACGCATTATAGAGAATTTGTTTTGCACCGTTGGAAATAATTACTTCCGATGGGGATATTTTAAGACCCATTCTTTCTGAATAATGCTCAGCAACACACTTCCTCAACTCAGGAGTACCTGCACTTGCAGTATACCCAATTTTACCCGCGTCGATAGCAACATGGGCTGCCTCACGAATCTTCAATGGCGTATTAAAGTCCGGCTCACCAGCAGTGAGATTTATAACAGGCTCACCCTGGGCTATCATTTCTTTTGCCTGACCAGAAAGTTTTAGAGTTGGCGAATCGCCTAAAACGTCTGCCAACCAACCAAGTCTTAAATCCATTGTAACCTCTTTTATTATTTACCAAAGTTTGTTGATAATAAATCAGAACTGAAACAGGTCCGGCAAGTCGAGCCTGAAGTTGACAGAATCTATACAAAAAGTAAACATCAGTTTACGTTCAAGCGAACTTAGAATGAAGTTTTTTTGCAACACAAACGGGAACAAATTCAGACAATTCACCACCACATCTGGCAACTTCACGGACCAGAGACGCGCTAATCATTGACAGCGATGGTTTCGCAAACAAAATCACTGACTCAACATCACTGTCCAGAATTGAATTCATCAAAGCCATTTGTTGTTCGTCATATAATTCAACAGCAGACCTTACTCCACGAATGGCAATTGTGGTCTGAAGCTCTTTCATTGTATCAACAAGGAGCCCTTTGAAGCTTACGACCTTACAATTTGGGATTGAGACCGATGCGACAGCTTCAGTAATCATCTCGATTCGCTCTTCATGATCGAACAAAGTGCTTCGACCCTCTTGGCTGACAGCAATCGTTATGTGATCAAAAAGGTTTGCGGCTCTGGAAATAATGTCCATATGTCCATTGGTAACAGGATCAAAAGTTCCGGCATATATTGCAGATCGATTTCCCATCTATTTCTCCAGGATCGATAAAGAAGAATTACCAGCTCTACGTACATCAACAGTACCAGTTTTAGATTCAGAAGACAACTCCATGCCTGTCTCATGCTCTACTGCAATAAAGATTGCCTTGCCACTATCGATACAGTTAACCAGTTCCGCCCATATTTTAGATGTGGCATCCGCATTGTATGGAGGATCAGCCAGTACGATTAATCTCTTGTGGTCGGGACAATGTGATTTCATGAAACGGATGGAATCCGATCGATGTAATTTATAGTTTTCAGTTTCTGCGTTACACAAATTCAAATTGGCAGCTGTTGATTTTAAAGAATCGGATGCAATATCCACGAAAGAAACAAATGTTGCACCTCTGCTCAAAGCTTCGATACCGAGACTACCTGTTCCACAACATAGGTCAACAACATAGGCATCGATAATCTTATCACCTATAATGCTGAACAACATCTCCTTGACCCGATCCGAGGTTGGCCGGATGGGAGATTTACCAGGATGCTTGAGCTTGCGCCCGCTCCATTTGCCACCACTAACTCTCACATTCTCTCCTGATTTCATTAACCTTATCTGCGGCCAGTGCAACAGAAAGTGTTCCAGTATCTATTCTATAGTCAGCAGCTGACTTATATTGTAAGCACCTGCGTGAGTATATAGCATGTAATTCATCAGAGCTTAGAGATGCGACAAGCGGACGTTTGGTATCAGATCCAATTTCAGAAATAATCTGACCCCATGGCCTGTCAAGCCATATAACAATTCCATTCTGCTTTAGAAGCTTTATTAACTCAGGAGTTTCAACAGCTCCTCCACCAGTGGAAATAATATAGGATGTGTTTTTTTCAAGGGTATTTACTACAGCCAATTCTTGTGACCTGAAATGTTCCTGACCTGAAGTATTGAATATTTCTGTAATAGTTTGGCCAATTAATTCTGAGATAATTTTATCTGATTCAATAATGGGCAAGCCAATATTTGTGCCAACTACATTGGCAACAGCACTTTTACCACAGCCCATAAATCCAATTAATGAAATCCACATAAGTCAAGAATATGCGTTAGCTATGAAATTGAACAGTTTAATTGGAGCTTAGAGCCAACTTATTGGAGAATTGATTCCTTAGTTCAATCAACGGAGTTTCCATGCATATCCCCCACCCAATAACAACATAACTCTCACATGAATTGTTAATTATCAGAGGTTTATACTGAGTTTTCCCGCATTGTTTTCCGTTGAAGAATTCAGGTTCTGTGAATTGCTGTGAATACGGATTCCTCAACAAGGCCTGTTCAGGTAGAAAATCAATCAGTGTATTACCATTTTGATTCTCTTCAGAAGTATATTTTGGATAGCTTCCATTATTGCCGAGCGCATATTGCTCAAGTGCATTCTGAACGATTCGACAATTATGTCTAACTTCAATGTTTCTGTAGTTAACTTTCATCGACTTGATGTGCGGAGCCAAGGCAATAGCTATAATCAAAACTAGTATTGAAATCAGAGCAAGATCCGCTTTTGTCAATTTATGATTTTCCAAAAGCAATCCTCCTAAACCAGAACTGGTTCAGCTTCTTCAACAGCTGTCTCTTCTTCAATACCGTACTTCAATAATTTTCTATATAGTGTTGAAGGATTGATATCCAATATTTCCGAAGCCTGTTTCTTGCGTCCACCCACACTGTTGAGAACAGTTATAATGTGTGCCTTTTCGACATCCTCCAAAGGAATATGGGTTCCAACTGAAGGACTGCAATTATTGATCTCCTCCAGACCCGCATTGATTCCAGGCAAATCTATAGCTGATATTATTTCACTATCTCTGATTATACAAGCTCTCTCGATTACATTCTCCAATTCCCTAACATTACCTGGCCAGTCGTATGATTGCAGAATTGTTAAGGCTTCATCTGCTACAGCGGTCTTGAGCTGACCTTTATATTCAGTAATGTGTCTTTTTAGGAAATGATCAACCAGAAGCGGAATGTCATCTCTTCGCTGACGCAATGATGGCAGAGCAACTGGAATAACATTCAAACGATAGAACAAGTCCTCCCGAAACTTTCCTGTAGCAACTTCTTGAGCCAAATCCTTGTTAGTCGCAGCGATTACCCGAAGGTCTACTTTTATCGGTTGGCTGGCACCAACAGGATAGATTTCTCTTTCCTGCAGCATTCGCAATAGTTTGACCTGAATTGCCAAAGGAGTTTCACCAATCTCATCCAGGAATATTGTACCACCAACTGCTTGTTGACAGAACCCATTGTGATCTTTGTCAGCACCAGTAAATGAACCTTTTACATGGCCAAATAACTGACTCTCTAGCAGTGTCTCCGGAATTGCCCCACAGTTTATAGCTACAAATGGCTCTTTTGTGCGACTACTTCTCTCATGAATTGATTTCGCAATCAACTCTTTACCTGTTCCACTTTCACCATGGATAAGAACCGTTGCAGTTGTATCTGCAATTTTGTCGACAAGTCTGAAAAGGCCATTCATCTCCCGACTTTGGCCAATAATCTTTGTGCTCTTTTTGCTGCGTGTGATTTCGGATTTAAGTTGCACGTTTTCTTTTTTTACTTCACGCAGTGCAGCAGCATTTCGCACTACAAGCTTGATCTCATCATTCTTGCAATGTTTATGAAGATATGAGTACGCACCATGATTAACTGCATGAATCGCAGTCTGCTCATCGGCATATGCGGTTATCATTATTACCGGTGTAGTTGAATCAATAGCTTTGATTCCCTTAAGAACCTGAATGCCATCCAGGCCAGGCATTTGTATGTCTGTCAACACAACATCAAATGGTGAATTCTCCATTTTTTGCAACGCTTCCAAACCACTGTTGGCAGTATCTACCTTGTAGCCTTCTCGGGTTAATAATATTGACAAGTATTGAAGCATCGATTCTTCATCATCAACAATAAGTACAGTATGATCAGACATTTATCCTTCTCCCGACAGGTTTTACCCTGCTGTAATTAATGATTATTTCTTGATATTATTATCGACAAGGAAACAATCTACTTGAGAGAATTATTGAAATTTGAAAAAAATAATTGCGAAATGCACGATTAGGAAGGTTGGAGTTCTAATGCCATTACTGTTGGTAAGTTAACTCTGAAACAGGCACCACCATCAATGCTGTTACAAGCTGCTACAGACCCATGATGAGATTCTGCAATGCGTTTTACAAGTGGTAGACCCAGCCCACTACCTGTGGCCTTTGTAGTATGGAACGGGTTAAACAGTTCGCCTATTTTTTCTTCTTCCAGTCCAGCACCGGAGTCTATAACTTCTATCATGCAGTTATTTTCATCAACACTGCGCACTGCCAGTGAAATTTCGCCGACGTAATTCATTGCTTCAATAGCATTGATTCCCAGGTTCAATAATAACTGGCGTAGTTGATTCTCATCAACCAGGAGATCTGGCAGTTCTGGCTCGACATACTCTTTAACCAGTACATTTCCATTGTTATGTTTTGCGTGAACTTGTAACTGCAAAACAGCTTCTTTAAGTATCGGTTTTATATCACATGGCTTCAACACAGGTTTTCTAACACGAGCGTATTTCAGAAAATCTGAAATAATTATATTTACTCTGCTGCTTTCCCGGATAATCAGATCAAACAACATTTTTTCATCATCTTTAATATTTACTGTCTCAAAAAGAAGTTCAGCACTACCTCTAATGCTGCCAAGAGGGTTCCTTATTTCATGGGCAATACTTGCAGCCAGTTCGCCAACAGAGGCCATCTGTTCCGAATCTCGCTTTGCCTGCTCAAGTTTGCGGACTTCTGTAATATCGCTGCACACTATAACTGCTCCACCATTATCGAGTGTACTTACTGCAGCACCAAGCAATCGACCTTCAAAATCATTTATGCCATCAAATTCCTGCCTGGAAATGCTACCACCATTTTTTAATATTTTCAAAACGGCATTCTCAAGCCCAGACCATTTGAATGAAGTGCAGTCGATTATATGTTCGGAGATACAATTTGCAGGAAGCCCCAGAATCATATACCCAGAACTATTTGCGTAAGAGATATGACCTTCTTTATCGACAAGCACTAACCCACTTGTAATGCTATCCATCACTTCTTTAAAGCCCAACTCGGCACTTTTAATTTTATCGTTACCCGCAACTCGCCATTTGCGCTCGTAGTACCAGGCGGTTGTTACAATTAGCGAAACAACAAGAGTAAGGATTGTCAGCAGCAAATTATTCACAAAAGCTCCAAGGTTATAGTTCCCTTAGAATACTATCGACAAGAATCTGCACAACTTGAGCTACTGGCTTCAGCTATTTGAAAAAGTACTTTTTCTACTATGCGCTGCGAGAGTGAAGGACCCACACCTTTTACATGTTGCAAATCATCTTTGTTTTGGAATGGACCTACCGAGTCCCGATATGCAATAATTCTAGCAGCAAGAACAGGCCCTACTCCTTTTATAAAGCACAAAGTATCCGCGGTTGTTTCGTTGATTAAAAATGGCCCCTCCGGTGGAGGTTCTTCTATTATTTCGACAGGTAACTCAGGTAAATATTTTTCAAATAATAATTCCGATTTCCACTCTCCTGGTGCCCCCAGTAACAAGTAATGTCTTACAATCCGTCCAGCGAGAATTACACATAGCAAAATAGACATACCGATTAGTGGTCGATACCGCAATGTTCCAAAACCAGACTGGGAGATTAATTATAAAGCGTCCAATGCAACCGATAACGCATTTCAGTTGTATTGCTCAATGCTCCGTTGGAAAGTCTTACTTGAGATCCACCAAGGTTTCGGAAATCGATACCCAGGTCAGCACCAATTAGACGGAAACCAAACCGCAGGTGCTGTAAAAACATTGATGGCAACTCAATTGATCCACCAGGGATCCAGGGATCCTGCATACTTCCGCGATACTCGTTTTCAAAACCGATTTCAATTATACCATCATTGTCAAACAATCTGCGTTCCCATAGTAATTGAATATTGCCAGACTGTTCCGGCATTATAACTGCCGGGATACCCTCTGTAACATCTGTGCCGCCAAAAGAATATAGAGACCGTATATGTAGCCTTCCAAACAGGTTCAGAGTTCTCTCCAGCTTGCTGTTTGCAGACCAGCTTTTCATTTCAACATTATTAGTCCAGCTGTAATGACCTGGGGTTTGCAATGGCTGATAGCCGATACCATCGGTCAATGAATTGAGTGTACCTGTAAGTCCCCAATCAAAACCGACAAGTTTGCCCGCTGCACTGCAGCTTATTTTTTTGTAGTCTTCCCAATCAAGATTTCTGTCTGGAATAATTGCGTAAATAGAGTCGGCGCTGCTACGGGAATCAAGAGTCCACAGCTTATCACTACCGGGAGTGCGGCCACCCATAGATGCAATAAAAGAAAATATCGATTTGCGGATTGTAATTGTGCGGTTGGCTTTCCAATTAGTTATACAGTCCCATTTTGCAGTTACATCATGGTTCAAATCAAACCCGACAATATTGTAATCTGACTTCCAGTTGAGATCAGCTTGTTGTCTGCCTACTGAATTTGCTTGAAAGTATCCTGGAACATTAATTCCAATCCCATTGTCGGCAATCCGGTCAGCAGTAACCAGCATCGACAAAGTGCCCCTATTGGCTATGGAATACGCAGTCAGCAAACCTGTCCTGACGCTTTCCACTTTTCTGCCTCTTTCACGCTCTGTATCGCCACCATTGCTGAAAACAGTTACTCCTAATTTTGAATCACCAACAGGAGTAAGCCAGGTAGCAGAGGTCCGATCTCCCCAGAATTCCTCAAAAGTGATTCCTGTCGATGGGATAACTGTTCTGTGCTGGCGAATATTTTCATGAGTAAAAGAGAGATGCTGACCTTCCGGGTATTGTCGTTGAATATTTAGGGTTGTAATTCTAGACTTGGAACTTCCTGGATAGAGATTTCGCAAATCATCAGGCAGCGCCAGGTCATATCCCTCTTCATCGATAATCTCATCAAAAGAAAACCTGATCTGCCAGGGGGCTGTTCTGGTTCTGAACGATATACGACGCAAATATGATTCGTGCTGAGCTTTGCCGAATCGAGCATCGACAATTGTGCTGTTGCTATCAGTGGGTGCCCAACCAAGATTTATTTTAGAATTGCTACACGAAAGGACATCGACACCAGCTAGCGAGATATGCCATGGACTATCCAACCACTGATGCCCAAATCCAAGGGGAACTCCATTGCGATAATAATCTGTGGTTGTAGATGTTCCCGATTCAGTAAGAAATAGCGTCCTTGCTCCGATTCCGCCATCGGTTACAGAAACAAGTGGATACTGCCCTGAAAGAGTTGCTGCCAGAGTCCATTCAAACGGCGACCAGTCTGCAGAGCCATCCTTATCGTGGCAGAATGCAGAGGAAGCAATAAAGAGAAAGATTATGAACTTCTTCACCCAACTACCTGCTCTCCATTACGGAATACAGCAACTACGCTGTTGTGTCCTGTATGATATGGGACAAGTCGATAATCGTCGTAGTCCAGAATCAGATAGTCTGCACATTTTCCTGGAGCGATTGAACCTACTTGATCTGACAATCCAAGTGCTGAAGCAGAATTTATTGTCGATGCGACAAGAGCTTCCGCAGGAGTCATTTTCATCTGAGTACAAGCAATGGACATGATAACCTGCATTGAACGAATTGGGCTACTGCCAGGATTAAAGTCTGTGGCCAAAGCAACGGCAACACCCTGATCAATCATCTTTCTGGCTGGTGCCCATTTGTCGATACCAAGAGAAAATACAGTTCCTGGAAGAACAACAGCTACTGTGTCTGATTTTGCCAGAGCAGCAATGCCTGCAGAATCGATCTGAATCAGATGGTCGGCAGAGTCTGCACCAAGTTCAGCAGCTAACTGCGCAGCACCATAAGTTGCAAGCTCATCAGCATGAACTGTAGCTCGCAGGCCAAGGCCCATTCCACATTTTATTATTTTCTCAGTTTCCTTGAGCGTAAACACAGTGGGTTCACAGAATACATCAAGGCGCTGAGCAAGAGATCGTTCAGTTACTGCTGGAAGGACCTTCTGGCAGATAAGATTGATGTATTCTTCCCTGTTGTTTTTGAATTCTTTTGGTACTTCATGAGCTGCAAGACAGGTCAGGATTGTGCCGATATTTACATTTTCCCCAGCCTCTCTGGCAATTTCCAACATACGAAGTTCATCTTCAAGGCTCAGTCCATAACCGCTTTTAATTTCAACAGTTGTAGTGCCTGCTTCAAGCATATCGGCAAGTCTGTTGCACGTTAATTCCAGTAAGTTTTCGCTGCTGCGAGAACGCAGATCATTTACCGATGAGTGTATACCTCCACCAGCTGCAGCAATTTCCAGATAAGTCTCACCCTTGATTCTACGATCGTATTCATCTTGCCTGGTTTTACCAAAAACCGTGTGTGTATGTGGATCGACGAAACCGGGCAGAACCAATCGCCCGTCGACATCTTCACCTGTAGTATCAGGACCAATTGTAACAAGTTTTTCTAATTCATCAGCTTTTGCAACAGCAGCAATTTTACCATCTTTGATTGCAAATGCAGCATCGGTGATAGCACCAATTTCCGATAGCATTTCACCACGACGTGGCGAAGCCGCGATTCCGTCCCCTGGCTCCATTGTACAAAGTTGTCCAATGCCAGTGACTATATGGTCAACCGGACCTGAATCAAGCAGGTTTTGGTCTATTCTGGCTTTGCTTGTCATCGGTCTCTCCATCAATCGGTTACAGAAAAGAACTTTTCGGCAATCTGCAAAATTTCAGTGCTGTTGGCGCAATGCCTGGCAGCAGTGGGAAATGTTTTCATGAAACTTAGACCATAATTCTTTGTATGCAACCTGCTGTCAAGAAGCACTACAACCCCACGATCATTAACTGTACGAATCAATCGACCCGTACCCTGCCTCAAACGCAACATTGCATCAACAACCAGGAATGTGGCAAATGGATTTTTGCCCTCGGCTTGAATTTTTTCACATCGTGCCTGAACCCAAGGGTCATTGGGAACCAGAAACGGTAATTTGGGAACGATGAGTAACTCCAAATCATCACCAGGCAGGTCAACGCCTTCCCAAAAAGTATTAGTGCCAAGCAGAACGGCCCTGCTTTCACGTCGGAATCTGGTAATCAGCTCCGAGGCAACTGTACCTCGTCCCTGTGCAAGAACGACCGGCTTGTTTTGAATCCAGTTTTTGTCCGTTGCTGAATGAAAGTTGTATTCTGGATCATCATTTTCCAGAGCATCAGCAATTGTTGTCAGCGTTTTGTACGATGTAAACAGGATCATCGCTTTACGAGGTATACTGGTGATCAAATGCTTTATCATAAAGATCATAGTGTTAATATAATCAGGACTGTTTGGTTCCGGGAATGTTGGGGTTGTGCAGAATATTGCGTTCTTGTCATAGTCAAAACATGAAACAATATCAGACTCAAGAAATCCGCCTGGCAATTTGGAGATTCCCAGCTCCCCAGCCATGAACTGATAATTACCCGCAGCTGATAATGTTGCGCTTGTTGCTATCGGAGCAAGATCAAATTCTTTCCATAACGGCGCCAACACTTCTCCCGATTCAAGTTGAGTTGCACCGTATGCAGGCAGGTTCTTTTTCCTGCCAGGCTCTATCCAGTATACCCAATCTGAATCAGCAGAAGATGTTAAAAACATCATGTCTTTTTCAAGTTCGGCAAGCATTTCTGCAGACCTTGTAAGCGAAGAAAGTGATTCTTCAAGGCCGGAAGAAAGGTCCGGGAATTGATTAACCGCCGCTGAGACAAGAGCAAATGTAGAAGCACACTTGCTGAATTCTGACAGTGTTTTGGCTGACGATTTGGAAATTGGTTTTAAATGTTCTGCCGGATTTTCAACTCGTGATTTGACAGTGTATTCTTCTTTAGAGTCTTCCTGCAACTCGGCAATATCTTGCAACCACAGGTGATAACTTTTGAATGCTTTATCGATCGACCTGCCATAATCATGAATCAATTTGCTGGCGATCTGCCCATTTTTCCCAAACTCAAGCAGTGACCGTGACGCACTGAGAATTATTTCCGGCATCGCTTTGGCACTGGTTTTTTCTCCGAGCAGTTCCTTGATTAATGTACTTCTTGTAGAACTACAAACCACTGAACAGGTGTCCAGTGCAACAGCAGGCAATCGATGAGCTTCGTCTACCACAAGATGATCATATTCACCAATCAGGGTATTCCCCGCAAGCATGTCATTTATTAAAAGAGAATGATTTACAACTACTACATCAGCTTCCTTTGCCGCTTTTCTGGCTTGTTGCACATAACAGGGACTGGACCCGAAGCAGAGTGCCGGAGAACATGAATCAGCTGCACCAAAAAGTGACTTTATATATCTGCTTAATCCCGGATGCGTTGCAATCTCTTCCTTCATTCCAAAGCGAGTTACTTCCAGCCAGAGCAGAAGTGAGATCTGTGCCCATGCATCGGCCAACGATTCCATACCACGCTCGAAAAATCGTTTCAGGCTTGTATTGCAAAGGTAATTACCACGACCCATTAAACGTCGATATTTCAGTTTTTGGAATGCGTGGTGCAGCAGAGGCAAATCAGTGTTCATCAACTGATTCTGCAAGGCTATTGTATTTGTTGAAATAACGACACGCACTCCCGAGCCGGCACGAGTCAACAGCGGTGTTAGATAAGCCAGCGATTTACCTACGCCTGTACCAGCTTCAACAAGCATTGGAGTTCTGCTATCCAGTGCTCCTGCAACATCGCGACCCATTATCCCCTGCGCCTCACGGGGAATAAAACTATCACCATAAAGTGTGCCCAGACCATCGGAATCTACCAGCCATTTTGAAAGCTTGTCGGGATCTCTTGGCACTGTAACTGGCCCAGAATGAACTACACCAGGTGCTTCATCTTCCCATCTTGTAAACGGATTTGAAACACCTGTACTGACAATTTCATTCAACAACTCCAGTATTTCACCAGCAAGAACAGAGAAAGATGCAAGATTGCTGCGACATCGATCACGCAATTCTTCAGAGCGACCAGCCCAAAACTTCAGTCCATTCCAGAAGAGCCAACCTTCTCTGCGTAATGTCTGCTCAGCAGCAAGCCTGTCGGATACACAAAGATGGATTTCAGAACCAGCATCAAGTGGCGACACCAAAGACCAGATAAATCCTCTTTGAACAAAGAGATGGTCCTTACCGTTTTTTTCAACCTCAGCAGAACCACCATCAATGATAATGACTGACCCTGGCTCAATTTCATCGATGTGATGCAAATCACTGACTTCAAATATTGAAGATGGGTCACGAAGATTTAGTAGAAGATGTGCAGAACCGTCAAGTTGTACCGATAGAAAAAGTGCTTTGCTATTACTCATCAACAGCCTCGGTTTTAGTCATCGAGAGCAGTTGTTCTTCAGTCAGAATTTTAACCTCAAGTTTGCGAGCCTTATCCAATTTGCTACCCGCTTTCTCACCTGCAACAAGGTAGCTGGTTTTGGAGCTGACTGACCCGGTTACTTTTCCGCCATGCTTTTTAATCAGTGCTTTGGCTTCACCACGAGTCATTTTTCCCAAAGTACCAGTAATGACAAAGGTCAATCCGGAAAATGTCTCAATAGTAGTTACAGGAACCAACTCAGCTTCCAGCAGGTAATTGCACTCAAGTAATTCGCTGAGCATTGTTTGAGTATCTTCAGAGCTGAACCATGCAATTATTTCTGCAGCAACAATTGGTCCGATATCTTCCAGATCTTCAAGAGTCTCCTGAGACAACTCCTCCAACTTCCTGATATTTATAGAGTTGCGAGCAAGGATAGTTGCAGTTGTGATGCCGACCTGAGGAATGCCCAAAGAAAATATTTTATTCGCCCAAGGTCTCTTTGCCGATGCTTTCAAACCAGTAATCAGTCTGGTTGCCGATTTATCTCCCAGTCCGGGAAGTACTCGCAGTTCATTATGTTGAAGCTTGAAAATATCCTGTATAGAAGTCAGCTTTCCCGATTCAATAAATGCATCAATCCACTTTCCGCCCAAGCCTTCAATATCAGCAGCATCGCGGCTGACAAAATGCCTCAGTCTGGCAGAAAGTCTGGCAGCGCAATGATAGTTAACACATTTAACCGCAACCTGTCCCTCGGGACTTTCAGTACGGCTATTGCAGATTGGACAGGACTCTGGTTGAGGAATTTCACTTTCATTACCAGAGCGCTGATCTTTCAATGCCGAAAGTATCTTGGGAATTACATCGCCACCTTTAGCAACAACAACTGTGTCACCTATCCTGATATCCTTGCGCTCAATCTCTTCCCAGTTATGAAGTGTAGCTCTGGAAACCAGCGAACCTGCAAGCTGAACCGGTTCAAGTTCTGCAACTGGAGTTATTACCCCAGTTCGTCCAACTTGAAGTGTTATATCATTCAGAACAGTTTCAACTTCTTCAGCAGCATATTTGTAGGCAATTCCCCATCGAGGTGCTTTGGCAGTACTGCCCAGAGCCGCACATTGAGCCAGGTTGTCCAGCTTGATTACTGCTCCATCAATTTGATAATCCAATTCACTTCGATTTGCTTCCAGCTGCTCAAGAACTGAACGAATATCGTCGATAGTTTTTGTTGTGCGGAAAAATGGATTCACCGGTAAATTCAATGTTTCAATTGCAGCGATCTCCTGCTCGTGAGTTTCAAACAGTTCAGAGCCATCACAGTTGAATAACCGATAGAAATACACTGACAATCCACGCTCTTTAACAATTTTGCTATCAAGTGTTTTTAAAGTACCAGCAGTTGCGTTACGTGGATTTGCAAAAGGAGCATTGCCCTGTCTGACTCTGTCCTTATTCAGTTTCCTGAACATTGAAAGAGACAAAAAGGCCTCACCGCGAACTTCAAAATGAGAACATCCATTTACAGTTCCCTGCCAGTTCTCAGGCAAATTTCCAACACCATTCAATGTTGCAACATTTTCTGTAATGACATCGCCAAATTTGCCATCGCCACGAGTTAAGCCTAGTTCAAGCTTGCCATCTTTGAATCGCAAGGCAACTGCGACACCATCAATTTTTGGCTCTACATCAAATTTGTACTCTCGGTCCTCCAACTCGCGATCAATACGATCAGTAAATAGTTGAATTTCTTCCAACTGATAACTGTTCTGCAAACTGGCCATCGGAATTGTATGAGGTGCAGACGGAAAACGATCATCGCTGTCGCTGCCAACTTTCTGGGTTGGACTGTCCGGGCTGTACTGGTCTGGGTATTTCGCTTCCAGCTGAGTGAGCTCTGACAAAAGTGCGTCGTATTCAGTATCGCTGATTTTGGGGTTGGCCTGCTGATAGTAAAGGTCATTATGTTTTGAGACCTCACTTCTCAGTTCACTTATACGCTTAATGTCATTCTGTCTGGTCATTGATTTCCTGTCTAAAATCTCTGTAACAACGATACATGAAGCTTTGCAGTTTCAAACGAAAAGTTACCAGGGAAGCCGATTGCCAATGAAACTTCTCCCATTGCGGAAAGAGTTTCAATTCCGACGCCGTAACCTTTGATAACACCGTCATTTTCCAACTGCTGCGTGTCCGTAAATGAAAAGTATCCGATGTCGTAGAATGTGTAAAGACGTGACCGATATGGTTTCCCGATTCGCAACTCAATTGACCCTGTTCCAACTCGCTCACCATGGAACTGATCCTCGCTGTATCCTCGAACTGATTTTGCACCACCTAATCGATATTGTTCAGCCAGAGGTACAGTCGTGCTATTACCTTTAACTTCTGACCAGCTGCACGAAGACCCGATACTGAAATTACCGGATAACCATATTTCCCCACCAAAACTGCTTCGCAATAATGTCTGGTTTTCAGCAACTATATCTAACGTGCTCTCTGGCTGCAAAGTGACTGCTCGCGAAGCATGTTCAACTGCGAACAACCCTTCCCAACCACTTTTGTAAGGATCGATGCGGTAGTGCCTGACAGCACCAATCGACCTGACTCGTCTGCTGGTTAACCAATCGCCAGACTGATAAGTACCGCGGTCATAGCCAAGTCCAGCTTCCAATCCCCATCGGGACTGCAAAGGCAACTCGATAGCAAAATCAGATTTGAAGGTAGTGTACTGCTGATCAACAATCTCATGTTCGAAAGCAAACTTGCCATCGATCGGCCACGACAATAGAAGCGGTTCAAGATAACTGACTTTCAAATGCGATCTGGAATTTCCGTTGTCACTCCAATCTACACCTAGCTGTCTACCAGTTCCTGCAATGTTGCCAAGGAACAGATCTATCTGGCCACTGAATCTCCCCTGATCATCATTCTCGGATCTTTGCCAACCTAGTATTGCTGAAAAACGATTTGGCCTGGAGACGGAAGTTGCTGCCCACCACACTCCAACTGAATCTGCATCGTCGGTTTTATAAACGATTGGTTTCTCCACCGATTGATAAACAGTACGTCGCATCAATCTTGAGCGACTTACATGCAAGTCTGATTCCTTGAACTTGTTTCCAATTTTTAAACCGCTCGCTCTTTGCAAAAACCGGGTAGCACGAGCGTCACCATATTTCGACACTACCTCGCCAATAACTGCCTCGGAACCTGTCGACAAAACTGCCTTAATGTTTACAACTGCCAACTCATCATCAATTTCGATATCCCGAACTGTCCATCGTGCAAACGGATATCCACGATTTCCAACTTCGACCAACAATTTGCGTATTCCTGACTCCCAGCTAGCAGAATCAAAGTAGGTGCCACTGTCCGGGATGTATCTTTCAATTAAGACTTGTCGTTCTTCAAAATCTTTTCCCGACAGTTGGACTTTTCCAGTTCTGAATCGACGCCCCGGTTCAACAGTCAACAAGGTGTCGCCATGCGTAGACACGACACAGTTGAAGTGTCCCCGACCGTACCACCTGTCACGCAATAGTGAATCGACCTTGCGTGTTCCTGAGTTATCCAAAGTGCTCAACCAGTTGTTATCAATTTCTACCCATTGAGCTGTTTCTTCAGTTGTGGAAGTGACCTGGCAAATCACTCCCGCATTTGCGCAAGTAGCAAATATTACCAGGCAGCTAGAAGCGAGCAGTCGATTCCATACGGAAGTCATGTTGCCACCCCCTGTCACCACGTTTGCGCCCGAAGTGAACAAGCGAAATTGTAATATTATCGGTAGGCTCCCACGCAATTCTCAATGTCACTTCATTATTGTTGCCGTTGACCGGATAAAAATATGGCCGCAATGAACCTGGAGGTTCCTCGCTTGTAACTTCAGATATTCTGAACTCGGCAAGCCCACTCCATTTTGATTTCAAACGGAATCTGGCTTTTGGCTCAAGGCCATACTCTGTTTGTGATACACCTGATACTGCGTCATCGCGCTCCACATAATCCATTGCGATTGCATAATTCTGCCCACCACCTGGTCGATAGTTCCACTCAAGAGATTGGCTGGCAGTTGTACTGAGATAACTTCGATTACTGCTGTAACCAGATTCTGCAGTTGTTCGCTGTTCAAATATTCGATTACTACTTGCCCTCAGAGATGAGACTTGAGATATATTGCATGACAAAATCAGATCGGCATTTCGCCGTAGCCTCTGCTCGGGATGAGTGGCATATTGTTTATCCAGTGCCTTATTGAACTCATGCTTGAGACGCATATCCCATCGACGTGAATGCTTCAGCAGCACCATATCCTGACGCCAGGTAACATCACCAAGGACAGATTCCTCAGGATCAAACAAAGTCTCGGGATTGAAGGTTAGAAGTCTAGTCATGTCGTTGCTGAGACTTCTGCTGCGAGCTTTTATATGAGTAGTAGTTGACCATGCGCCATAAATTTTATCTTTACCCAGAAAAGCAAAATTCTGCTTCCACAGCAAATCTGTACTGACTTCAGTAGTTGCAACCAGGCTGTCTGTACCAACAGTTACAACATTGAAATCGCCCTGATGCAATCCGACGAAATCACCATTCTGGTTATAGTCACCTTCGTGATCACCAACGAAAACAATCTGCCTGTCCATCACCTCTGCACGGCTGTTGTCGATGCTGTAAGCCAGGCTCCATTTACTTCCGATTCTATTCCAATCGGCAGAGAGTGTAGAGCGAGCAAGTCTTGTTGTCAGATCTGAACTGTCGGGAACTTTAACTTTGCGCAGAGTGCCGTCTCCGGAGAATCGCATTCCCAGGTACTGTGAAGATGTCAATGCAAGTCGACTGGTTCTGCTGTCCCGCTCTCTGGTCCATAAGCCTGCCCTCAATGAATCCGCAAGGCCGCGTTCAAATGACACTTCCCATTGAGTTGATAATTCTGGCGAAGATTTTAATCCTGTCTGCCAACGTTCCAATCGATATCCACTTGAGACAGTATCACCAGCGGCTGAATCGATATCTTCAATCTTGTTCCACGAAATCTCCGGCTGAATAATACCTTTATGGATCGCTATTTTTTGTGATTGCAATTCCCTTTTTATATCAAGCGGATCAACATCGTCCAGAGCATCTGCCTGCTCCCATGCTCCTTGCCACTTGTAACCATTGTGCATAGCCGAGCTTCTGGTTTTGATCAGATTTGCAGAAAGCGACTGCCCGTGAGTCATTCCTTCTTTGCTGATTTCCAGATTTGCGCTTGAATTATTCTCCCCAATTTTCCAGTATCCAGTAACCGATGCCTCAGAATCTTTTTCCTCCAGAAATGATGGTTGCATCGCTCTTCTGCCCAAACCCCAACGGGTATAGTTGAACAGCTTGTCCCGAGTTATAAATGATCTGAATTCGGCATCACGCTGGCGATAATGTCCCTTGATCCCAACTGTTCCAACAGATCGCTGTCCTGCATGAATTTTCTTTTCACCACTATCAATGGTGGCAAACAAAGCAGTGCCGTCGTTGTTATTGTCATCAATTGCAGACAGTGTGTTGAAATCAATTTTGCTGGCATTCCACTCAACAGTCGCCACATTTTTTTCATCCGTTGCAACACTGGCTGTCAGCGTTGCGACTTGTTGTTGCTCTGGCATTGCAAGCATGCGGCCAACTTGATAACTACCATTTCCAGGTCCTCGATAACCGTAAACAACTGCTCCAGAAACAGTCAGTGAATCGACTCCATAATCTCCCATGCCATCCCCGGCATGAAAGAACCCGGGATTGTACTGGCCAGTAACAGCATCCCACAGATAAGAGTCCACACCGCCTATATCGACGATACTATATTGCCCACTTCCTGCATCAACCATCTCAACATAATCGTTTACAGCATCATTCTGGTTGTCTCCTGCACTAGAAAGAGCATCTCTATCCTGTTCAGTCAGTTCTCCGCTTCTCAAACGAGTTGGATCATCGGTTTCGCGAGTAAGACGTACTCCAAAGTCTGTGTGAAAATTGCCCACCTCTGCTTCACGATTCACATCAGCAGCAGCTATTGTTCTGCTGTACTGCCCCTGACCTTCTTCATATTCAACAACGATTTCGCTGTCAGCAGTAATTAGTTGTTTATAGGTGAATGTGATTCGGCCTCGGATATAATCGATTACATAATCACGGTCCTGCCCCCGAACCAGCAACGTTCCATCCAGCGTAACTCGCTCGCTTCCTGCCACGATAAACAGATCTTGCCCTGTTTCACCACTACTCAAATAATATGGTCCCTGATTGGATTCCTGACCTCTGATTTGCAGTGTTTTGTACCTGCCACGAGGTGAACCACCAGTTAATGTGACAGATGAACTGTCGCCTACAGTTACTTGTGCGCCTTGAAGTTTACGTCGATATCCACCATACCAACTTCCACTTTGCTCAGCCACAAAGTCACCTAGCACAGCACTCCATCCTGGGGCATCGACTTCAACAAGAACCTTGTCAATTTCACGGAGCTCTTCTGTATTACCCTCAGGAATAACAGGCAGATTATTATCCGACAGTGCTGCTCTGACCTGAATATCTTCAGTCAGATTTCCGGAAATTGCGAGCCGCAAAGTTTGGTCGACAGTCATCTCGCGCCTGTTGCCAGAAGAGACTCTCACACTTTTACTACCAGTTACGTCAAGATTTGAATCGTTGAAATCGTCCTCAATTACCGCCACAGTCGACAAGGTTTCTTCTTTATAAATTTGACTTGCAGGGCGAGAAACTATTGGATGCAGTTCCAAGTTTTGCGGCAGAAGTACAGGAATAAAACTATAGGTTATCTCCAATGTTGATTTGGAATCCCCAGAAACCAATTTTTGGAGAATACGCACAACCCCCTCACGAGACGACAACCTGAAATCTACTCCACGCTCAAGCTGTACACCATTGTTCCTGATAACCAATGAACCTTGTGTAACAAATTGATGAGCCAAAGTAATCACAGTAGTTGAACTGTCTATTTCATGGATCTCTGTTTCCTGTACAACAATTGATTGGCCAAATGAAAAAATCGGCAAGAAGATCAGAATGAGAAGAAATGATAATTTGAGCACGACAGTGCCCTATCGATATATGATCCGAAAGATAATCACAGCACGCCGACCTTTGTCAGCTACAGCAATAAGATCATCCGGACCAACTGCAACATCTACCGGCTCCATCGGGGCAGCAAGAACACCCATTTCTGGCCCGGCAGAGAAAAGAAATTCAAGACCACGAGAATAAACATGAACTGCGGAGGCCGCAGGGTCTGCTATGAAAATATTACCGGCAGAATCAGAGTCAATTCCCTGGGGTGTTCGCATTGGGTTTTTCGGGTCATACCATCCACCTGTGTCAGCTTCAAAATATCCCATTCGATTATATAGATGTACTCTGCTATTACCCTGATCGCTGACTACAAACCCACCATCAGGTTGATAAGCAATTCCGGACGGTTGCATGAATTGCTCACGATTAGTTCCACTGCTGCCAAGATATTGCTGTAACTCCAGGTATGAATCCAGCATCAGCACTTGTTGTTCAGAGTGATCGCAGACAACAACCCGACCATCGACGTCCATATCAAATGCAAATGGTTCCCTGTTGTAACCAGGGTCAAGATAAGGGAAATTAATTAGTCGGTTATGGTAAACTCCAGCTTTATTGAAGCGAAACAACATCCGATTTTCAAAATCCAGAACTAAAACCCACAGTCCATCCACCTGAATATCGACAGGTCTGAAAAATGCACCAGGAGTATCGAAAGTAAACCAATCGCCCTTTCGTGGATCCAGTCCATGGACAAGCCCTCTTACTTCATCACTGAAATACAGAGTCCCATCATTGGCATACTTTACAGCTGAAATTGAATCGATTGGAAAATAGGGAGCGCCTTTTTCATTCTCATAGACACCAACAAACTCAAGGTCAACAGGCAAAACCACATCAACTTGAGATTGAGGAGTTACACTTCGCGGTGATGGAGCGCAACCAAATGTAGCAATTACTGCAACAACAAGTAGACTGCGGATCAGAAATTGCGTGTCAGTAACCATCCCGCCTCCGGGTTATGTATACTGTCAGAATAAGTCAGCTCAAGATCATATCCACCAATAGTAGCCAGAGGCTTGTCTTCTCCTGATGACCGGACTGCATCCCATATAGAAACAACACGATTAAGAATTGCAAAAACGGTCATAGCATCTCTGCGCTCAGTAGCTCGATTGGTATCTGCACGCAGTAGTTGGTATCCTCTGCGATACTCCCCATTTCTCCACTGCCACTGATCTGCTCCTGCAATAAGCTCTGCTTCTTCTCCAGTAGCGCGAGCTTCGCGTAACAAAACTTCATTATACTGATCACTGTAGTCATAACGACCAATAATGCGCCAATAATCTTCTGCATGTACACCTGAGACATCAGCAAAAAGATATGCATATTCCTGTGCATCTTCCTCACGTCCAGAAGCCTGTGAATCGAATATTCCGTATGCAGTCCAAATTCCGACCTCAACACCGGCAAACATATATGCTTTATTGCGATCGCCATTGTAAAATTGGCCAGCCCCTGGAAGTAATAAAGACAAAGCTCCAGCGGTCAGTTTGTTGCCCATGTTGTCAAACTGAGGAGAGTCTTGCTCTACTCTGCTACCACCGATACCTCCACCCTCAGGACTACCCTGCATGATTCGTTCTGTTGAAGAACCAAACAGGCTATTCTCCGCATCCAATATCCCGGCAGATGTGCATGATGCAAGCATCAAAACAATTGCTACTGTAATTAACTTCTTCAAACCAAACTCCTTGAATTCTGATTAGTAAGAAAGAGAAACTCCTAATTTGCTGCCATAAACCCCTTGAGGTTGAGCAACAAGATTTACATTATGTCCAGCAACTGCAAAGCCATCGCTGTCGCCATTAAAAATCATTCCATTCAGATACGCGGTTTGAATGACACTGAAAACTCTGACCAACATATTCATCGTGAAAAGCTTGTCGGCATTGGCATAGGCATCATTGGATTGCTTACGTAGTGAGCGATAAAATTCACGATGGGGACTAACTCTGCCGTCACGCAGAACTGAAGTATTATCCGTATCTTCAAGTCCATAATACAGGAAGTAGTTTTCTGAAAAGTCATCCCACCCGAATACGAACTGATCCCATTTCCCAAGGTTTTCATAATATTCTCGTTCATCATCTTCACGAGAGACCCACAGCGAAAGATCAGTCATATCAGTTACATCGTAAAAAGCATTTCCCAGATTATCTTCATCATAAAAGCCGGCTGGATCTGACACATCATTAGTATTGCAACTGGCCTGTAGCCTGTTCTCATCCCAATGCTCATCTGCATAGGCAATATAGTCTTCCTCGAACTTATCACCATCGCTGTTGTAACTGCTCATTTTCATCCACGATACGGCATCGAGCACAATCATAGCCCAACCGCGACGATGGCCAGTATATACCTCTCCAGCACCAGGGAGTATTGCAGACATAAGAAGCGGTAATGCCTTGCCTGAATCTGCATATCCACTACCACTATAAGAAGACCCAAGATTAGACTGATAGAAAGTATTATCATCTTCAGAGATATCAGTACCAATTGAATTTGCCAGAATCCATTCTGCACTGCCACCTGCAAAAAGTGGTACTGCACAAACCATTATCAACAAAATTCTAAAAAACATACTTATCATCCTCTCTGACAATTGTCAGAAGTTAGCGTTCAATTGCGAGAACAGTTTGCCTGACTTCAACACCTTCGTCTGTTTGTAACGACAACCTGCAAATGTAAACTCCGGAAGAAATGCCTCCACAAAACCACTGAATTTCATTTATCATTCCATTGTCAACCGATCTGGTAATACTGGTAACAAGTTCACCTTCAAGATTGTATACAGAAACTGCTGCAGAAGTTGCTGCTGTGACGAAGAATCGGAAATTAGCCATAGCTTCAGCGCCAACTGGATTTGGATAGCAAATAAACAGATTGGCATTAACCGTTTCAGGAGCAGTAATAGCGAGGTCAATAGCCTCACCTACTGGTCCACTTCTGGATGATCCACCTCTATAGCCTAGCCATTTTGAAGTTTCCACAAGAGCAGTCTGGTCTGCAGGAGTTGAAATACCTGTTATGCGACCTCCTACTTCAACTGTACTTAGCCCGGGGACTACCCCGCTGCCTTCAGTAGTAATCCAAACTGTATATCCAAAGTCAAAATCATTGCTACTTGTTACCGTAAGAGTTGCCTGACCGCTGTCTGCACAAAGTAACGGAGTGAAATCCATCAAATTGCCAAAACAATCCAGACCTATCAAATGACCTTCAGTACTGGTCACATATATTTCG
Organism: bacterium; assembly: GCA_024229695.1. Lineage (GTDB taxonomy): Bacteria > Krumholzibacteriota > Krumholzibacteriia > LZORAL124-64-63 > LZORAL124-64-63 > JABIBH01. The sequence goes on along the minus strand of JAAESD010000325.1, from coordinate 28,815 downwards.
TTTACACCATCTCCAGTGGAATCAAAAACAACTACTGACCCAGATAATTGAAGATCCATTGACAGTGGAAATAATTGGGGAATCGATACTGGAAAACCAGTTAAAGAAATTCCAGTGCTACTAAAAGCGTTCACGGAATTGCCGCTGATTAAAACGATGTCATTTCTGCCATCACCATCAAGATCTACAACAGCTGGCTCAGCTGAAACCAGACCATCGACATTCCCAGACCACGATGGAGTTGGAGCAGGCGCATTTCTTTCCATTGACAAATAGTTTGCTGTAGAAAATCCTGTTTCAGAATATACAACAAGAAGTTGATAGTCGTCATTTTCAATAACTGCCGGGAATACTTCTCCAAAACCGTAGCCACCATAATCGCCAAATTGATCGGCAGACAGAGCACCATCAGAATAACTGATCAGGAACCAGCAACTTGATGTAAATACCACAAAACTGTCAGAGCCGTCCGGTAGCATTTGAACTATTAGTGGCGCTGAAATCCAATCAAGATTTTCTACATCCAGAACTCCATAAAGGTCCAGGGATTCAGCTACAAGTTCACCGTGTTCGTCGGCAAGATAGAGCATTCCAGACTCGCCACAGATCAGAATATGGGGTGAATCATCGGAGTCATAACCAACAACCGGCATAACGGCAATAGTATCGACCAAAGCGGGGAATTCCCAAACTGGGGCCCAGCCATCTTCTGATACTTCCTGACCGAAACAGACTGTATATCCGTCAGTTCCTGCTGCAACCAGGCGTTTTTCCAAACCTGTGTCCATCACAACTGGCGGGCCGGCAAGTTCAGTGTCCAACTCCCAGAATGCACCTTCAGGTAGTGTGTCATCAAGCGGCTGCACAGCTGGAGCACCATCCTGATCCAGAGCAAACAGTCTGCAACCATCTACAGACTTGTCTGCAAAAATCAAAGCAGTACTGGATAAAGTTCTGCCAGGGCCAATATTAAAAGCAGTAACAGAGGATTGCTCAATGTATCTTTCGCCGATGTCAGTTGGCTCAAGGGCTATTGGCGAGTTTGGTAAAACCGGTTCACAGGACGCGTCAAAGCTCATCGAAGGTAGAGCTGCACTTATATCTGACATTTCAAAACCGGTCCATGAGCGGTCATTGGCACGAGTAGAGCATGTACCATCGGCATGTAAAGAAGTGGCGATTCCAGAATGGAATGCATCCGTCTCAGAACCAAAGAAACCGATAACGTACGGCTCGTAAACACCAATATCACGGATACCATCAGCTTCAATCAAACGCAATCCCTGGCGACCAGCGTTGATTGAGTTGAACTCAAGATTTTCTTCGATCAAGTCCTGGTCAACATGCCAGACAAGCAATCCACCTTGTGGTAAAAAGTAATCATACATCCCTGTATTACGATTATCATCACCAGCAAGAAAGAGGAAAACACCTGTTTCACTGTCACGCAGGAAACCAACGCCAAAATCATCTGGAAATTCTGATGAGCTTAAAGGCACCCATCGATTTTCAATCAAAAAGAATTCCCGAGACGAAGCACCACCTATCAATACTTGAGGGGAAGTCAATGAGAACTCATAAGGTGGTTCACTATAAAGTGAGAGATACTCTGTTCTTGGAATTTGAACTGCTGGCAGATTCCACGATGTTCCATCAGAAGCTTTATCTGTACGAACCCAACCGAGATACCATTTGCACCAAGAACTCAATGACGGTGGAAGAAGGCCAGATACTATCTCAGCATCAGGCTCTTCTTCTGTTCCAAAATTTATGTTGGCTAACAGATTTGGACCAGAATCCATAAGATCCCAGACCCCAACAGCTGGCAGCCCGGAAGATGTGTCATAAACATCAGGCAAACCCAATGAGTGCCCAAATTCATGATACAGAGCGCCTGCAATACTACCAAGATACCCATCCTGAGTTGTTGTTTCAGGAATGATAGAGCACTCCGACAAAGCTCCCTGCATGCCAGTTTCCGAATCGAAAGATTGCAATTGAACTGAATCACCCAGAGTTACAAAAAAAGTAGGGATGTCATTGGGCGAGTCACGAAATATATCGCTTTGCCAATCGCTGCCTGCATGCACAAAAATCACATAAGTTTTATCATTGTCATCATCGTAATCAGCAAGAGTAAAACCAAGTTCATCATTTAATATTTCCAGGTCGGCTTTCTCAATCATGTCGATTACCAAGGTTTCAAGCAGTTCAATTGTCCAATTGGCACCTTCTCCAGGACCATAATCGGCAATATCAGACAATTTGTAGCAATCATTCTGCCCGACAGGCAAAACCTGCCCGGCTATTGCAAGTTTTCCGCCTGATTGAATCCGGTAATATTCTGACAAACCAAAAAGATGAGACTCATAAAAATCTTTATTATGAGGAGCCGGATCTATTCTGGCGTCATCTGGCTCAAGTCTAAAATCACCATCAGTTGTGACGGAGGTTAAGTCACCACTAACATCTGTTTCAAACCCTATCCTGATAATCAAAACATTTAATGTATCTGGCCGAGATTTAGACAAGTCAGTCTGCATTCCCCGTAAACCACGCTTTGAGACATGGTGCTTCCCTAGTGAATTAAGAAGATCTCTATTATTCCGTTGCATTCCTTCATAGCGTTCAGAATCGTAAATCTCCTGCTCTGACATCTTGAGAAACGGAACTCTCTCGTATTTACCTGAAGGGACAGGTTTAGCAACTGCAGTAGCAGTCATCAAAACTGCTACCACAAATAACATCAATATCTGCAAAATAACTTTCTTCAAAACTAAACTCTCCTGCACTCGTCAGACTAAAAATTGTAGCCAATTGAAAATCGATTTACTTTAGCCAAACCCTTGGCCTGAGGAATTGCTGCGTAACCAAACAGAATATCCTGTCCAACCCACTTGCCAAGATCAAGTCCCAATCCCCAAGTCATGTCCTCAATTTGGCCAGTACCTTTTTTGTAACCGATGCGCAAGAATAGTGACTTATCATAGCCCCATTCAAATCCGGCTCCCCATTCTGATTCATCAAAGTCAGGAGCGAATCCATAATCATCCTGATCTTCATTCCAGTCCATCAGCGGGATCAGATAATCTGCTACAAAGAGTAATGAAGTTGCGTCTGTGTAAAACAAACTCCGCGCAACGCCAAATGTTATTTTCCGTGGTAATGGATCACTTTGAGCATCATCAACGTGCTTTATAGCCTTACCAAGGTTTGCAACTGCCACAGCAACATTCATTTTCATTGCCGGGATTTTCCACAATAGTCCTGCATCAAAAGCATATGTCGATCCTGTACCTCCGGTACCATCTTGAAGGACTTCATCTGGAGCCAATTTATCGCGATAATATTTAACCCCAAAACCGACACCAAGATTTTCACTGACTCTGGTGCCATAAGCAGTGGTCAAAGCAAACATATATGAGGTAAAATTACCGATAACTTCACCTGCATCATTTGTGGCCACTTGATCACCCATCGACAAGTAAGTCAATCCTGTGCCAAAATTACCAGTTCCCATGCGAGAGGTATAACCAACCCAGGAAAGCGTAATATCGTCAGCAAGATCCGGAACAAGTTTTGAATGCATTGCATGAGCCTGGCCATTGTAGTTATCGCCAGCAAAAGCAAGCCCAGCCGGGTTCCACCAGATGCTCGTTGCATCTTGAGAGAGAGCCGTTCCCGCTTCGCCTAACCCGTTATAACGGGCGCCAATTGGGAACTCCAGGGCAATGGCCCCAGCACCAGAAACTGCAAGTGCAGTACCGGCGAATGTGAACATCACAACTGTAATTGTGAGCAGTAAAACGATTGACCTTTGGAACATTTCTAACCTCCATTTAAACACAAGCCATTATTGGCATTTTTAAAGACTAACGCATTATTACGACATGACCAGTTTTGGTTATGACATGATTATCACCTGCAAGCGGTAGTGCCTGCAGAACAAAAAGGTAAACTCCATTTGCTGGGAAATCGCCTCTCTTATCTCGACCGTCCCATTCAATTATTTTTGGGCCACCAGTAGTGAACTGTTCTCTATATCCCCAGATGTGATCGCCAGCAGTAGTATAAATATCCCAATTTATATCCATCGGATCACTGGCTTCAAATAGCAATCTAGCTGGACCAGAAGATGGATTTGGGAACAGTGTTACATCTTCAATACTTGTGACAGTTGAAGCTACAACCTGGAATGAAAGAGTATCAGTACCAACATTACCAAGTACATCACTGGCAAGTAGCGCTGCGGTATGCTCTCCAAGTGATAAATCATCAGGCAATGGTATGGAGATACGACCGGCTGTATAACTTCCTGAATCAAATTGGAATAGTTCGGAAACATCGGTCATTAAGCCAGTGCTATCAAACTCAAGTAATATACTATTTCCAGGGTTTGTTCCTAAAATGCTTACACCACTTGTATCTTGTATCGCGCCATTGAGCAATGTGCCTGCACGAACTCGGTATCGATCATCTTCAAAAGCAAGATTGATTTGTGGACCAGTGAAATCGTCGCTTGGCTCCAACGGGACTTGTGCAACAGGAAGCTCCACCGAAGTAGATCTTTTGTTGATTCCATCATCAATAACAAGTCGCATCTTGCCGTAATCGCCGTATTGTAGCTGAAGTGGAACTTTGAAAGGAACAACAAGAGTATCAGAATCTACGATGCCGGTACCATGGAATGTTGCTGATCCGGGAAGCCAATAATGGAAAGAATACTCATCAGTTACCATATCGTGTCTGGATTCCTGGACATAAAGGTCATAAGAAACCTGGCTGCGTGGGGATATCCCATAATCTGACAAAATAATTTCAATACTCTCAGTCCTGCCTCCACCCAACGTATCACTGCAACTATCAGAAAACCCGAGGTCGCTTACAGGCTGAGTGAGCCTTAACCCTGGATCGCCATATAGTAAATAACGCTGGCTGTTTGCCATACTGAATGGAGATCCAGTACCAATCAGCACCTTGGCAAAATTCAGAGCATTACCAAGAGTTCTTGTACCGATAACTTGTTGGCCCGGATAAAGAGACTGATAAAAGAATTTGGAAAGAGTATCATTCTGGAAAACCCAACTCACCTGTGAAGCGGCAATTGCAGCAATTGTGCCACCACTTTCTTGTGAGACGAATACTTCAGCCATGCTTTGGCGAGATGAACTGTCATACACACCAACATCACAGCTAAAAGCGATAAATATACCCCTGCGCATTCCATTGGATAGGCCATAAATATCATCGGTAATGAAAACCTGCTCATCAGCAAGAGTATTCTCAGCACCATGACCAATGTAATGGAATATCGACAAACCAGAATTCAGATATTGTCTTGCAGCTTGACGAGCAAGCGGCTTTGTCATTCCCCCTGGTGGACTGTCATAATCTTCAAGATATAATTTTTTTACATCGATTGATTGTGGAAGATAATCTTCAGTCAGCAGCTCAGCCTGCCTCATGTGATGAATCTCACCTGAATGGCTTGGAGTAGTCAGATCATCAGCAACAAAGACAACTTTGTTTGACCACACACCTGGCTCAGAGCTCCACTCGTAATCAACAATCCTTGCAACATAATTATCAGCTTCTTCTTCTGTGCGAACAGTTAATCTGCCAATAGCTAAATCAGGAACATCAAGATTACCCTCACCAGGATCATCAAATGAAACTAGAGCATCGTCAGAACCATAAGGCTCACTGGAGTAACCATTCAGCAAGTTGGGATACATATTTCTCACAAATGAGGGCACAAAATCAGAATATTGACCTTTGAAATCACGATAGTCTCGTGAAGTATCGCCAACAATGCACACATACATTAAAGGATTCTCTATGCTTGGATCCAGGCTTCGATTGAGCAGCCATTCCAGGAAATTCCTGATTGCAAGCGGGTCCTTGACACCGCCGCCAAAACTGTCATAGATATCGTTGGCATTGATTGCTATAGCATTTGAATTGTCATAACCAGGGAGATTTGAGTCTCTGAACGATGTCAATGTGTTTGCAGCATTACTAAAAGTTGAGTCAAATATTACAACATATTGAACATCGCAGTCCATCGACCTCAAGTTTTGAGGGTACCATCTTGAAATCACATTAGGAGTATTAAGGTCTGCATCGGAAAACAACACAAAGCGACGGTGCTCTTCAGGATTTTGATAAATTCCAAACTGAAAAGAGTGACTCTCAAGTTCACCGGCAAGTTCTATTGGGTTGTCTGCTGAAGTAACATCCCAGGAAACTACTTCTTCATCTACTGGAATTGCTACTGTTAAATCAAATGGTTGCCCTGGTGTCTGTACCTGATCTGACCAATGATAAAAATTGAACTGCTCATGCCTGTTTTTTTCAAGCTCCGCCCAATAAAACAGATCAGCAGAGTCCAGAAGTAAACCTGGTGACCCTGAAGGACTGAGTCTTTGGAGACTGATTGTGTTGCTACCATCTACAAGGTTAGTTGCTTCAGAAATCAGTCTGATTCTGGCACTATCCTCTTCAGCTATCGAGACCCATTCCAACTCAACAGCTTCTCCAATATTGTTGCCGTCATTCAGCCACATTGAAGCTCGATTTACCAGGTTATCTCCATGGGTATGCCGTTGATCAGAACGAATATCAAGAACAACAACTGTACTGCTGTCAGGCACAATTTTATCGGCCTGAAACTCAACATCGACATTTGAAAATATTGAACTTTGCCATACCCAGTTGTCAAACACTCGGCCATATGCTTCACTGTTGGACTGCTCCAGGTGAAGTCGTTCCCTGAAAATTCTTGTATTGTTCAGACCAGTTGGTATAGCAGTTTCAGAAACAATCCTCAAAGGATCCCCTGCAAATGGAGTCGCAGTGTCATAATCTTCCCAAGTCAACCAGTAAACACTGTTCGATGAGTATTGATGCTCTACATGATCAAGCGGCAAAGCAGAATTGTTGATTCTATCTTCCCAGCAATCTGGACCAACCCCATAAAAAACAATGCGATCGGCATTGGACCACACGCCATCACTATCAACTTGAATCGGAATTTCAGTAAACCCGTTCCAGTTTGGATCCATACTGCCAGGGTTATCCGGATTCTCTGGAATTAAACCTGGAAAAGCACGGTAAACTCGCAACTTGGTGGGATCAATTGAAGTATCAGTGACACCAACTGAAGCGAGACTGTAACCATCTACTTCATACACAGCAGTGTTAATCATCTCAAGCCGAACCCAATTACTGGTTAGTGAAAACAGATGAATATCTTCAACTGGATCCCTCTCAGTAGCAACCACACAGGCATCATACATTTGTGGATTCACAACGCCAAAACCTGTTTTCTTATTTCGACTGGAAAACCTGATATCAGAGAATCGGCCAGCTGGTTGGTGAATCACTTTAATTTCTATTGAGGACAAGAGACCATTATTTACAATTGGAGACACTTTCAATGAACGCAGATTTATACCACGATAAACTGAGTTATGAGAAAGTATAACTGCATCTGAAGCCGATGATTTTTCTGGAACAATATGCCATGAGCTTGATACCACTTCCCACTGAACAGAACCACTGCTCGGGACAGCTAATAGTGCACTGCTAACTGGGTCTGTATATATCAACTCATCTTTTCTAAGTTGCAACACCTCTCCTGGTTGTTTCCACTCGATGTCAGATATGGAAATATCTGTTCCAGAAAGTAACTCGGAGCTTATTGGAAAATTGAATTGGATTACAGTTGAAGTTTCTGAAGAATGTAACAACTGTTGTTCAAAAACTCCCATAGTATGGGTCTTCTCTTGCGCTGCAACAGCGGTAACTGCAAACAAGAAACACAATAAAGTCAGAAAATATTTACTCATTACTCAACTCCATTATCTTTTAGCTGCAATGCATCAGGAATCAACATATTGGGTATGTTGTTTTCAACCATGAAGCGTAATTTACATTCATTACAATCCAACGCAGAATGATCAGGTAATACCTTTAACTCGCCGTGGCATTTGGGACAGACTAGTATTTCAAGCAGTTTTTCGTCGAGCACTGATTTCCTCCACTTCGGCAAACCGAAGGCTAGCAATTAGAACAACTTGCGCTAGCAAGCGTAATACTATAAGCACTGTAAATCAGGTTTTCGTGACCGGCAAGGACATAATGAAGAGACTGGACACAAAAAGATGTCCCAGCCTGGAAGAAGAGTCTTGAAAAGGTTGGCAACACTGATTGTACATCAATATCGGTATAATGTCAAGAAGTTGCTAAATATTAACAGGTGTTAATCTTCGTCAAATATACCCATCGACAGAAACTTATCCAAACGTTTGTCCAGCAAGTCACGCGTAGTTGTTGAAGTTAGTTCCGCAACATCCCGGATTATAGTCTCTCGAATTGTGGCAGCAGTTGCTGCATGATTTCTGTGAGCGCCGCCAACTGGTTCAGTAAGAATATCGTCGATGGCTCCCAGGCGTAAGGCATCTTCAGCAGTAATTTTCATAGCATTGGCTGCATCAGCAGCTTTTGCCCTGTCACGCCACAAAATTGCAGCACAACCTTCAGGACTGATTACACTGTAAATTGAGTTTTCAAGCATGTAGACCTTGTCACCTACTCCAAGGGCAAGAGCTCCACCTGAACCACCTTCTCCATTTACAAATACTATTATCGGAATTGGCATTCCTGCCATCTCTCGCAGGTTGCGGGCAATAGCCTCACCCTGGCCGCGTTCTTCGGCACCGATTCCTGGATATGCACCTGGAGTGTCAATAAACGTTACAACGGGACGGCCACTACGAGCAGCCATGCGCATCAGGCGCAGAGCCTTGCGGTAGCCTTCCGGGTTTGCCATTCCAAAATTGCGGAAAATGTTACTTTTTGTATCGCGACCTTTTTGGTGTCCGATAACCATTACAGCCAAATCATCAATCCACGCCATCCCACCAACAATAGCGGCATCATCACGAAAAGCACGATCACCATGCAGCTCTTGAAATTTGTCAAAAACAAGACCTATATAATCATTGGTTGTTGGCCTGCGTGGGTGTCTGGCAAGCTGGACTCTCTGCCAGGGATCAAGGTTATCAAATATATCTTTGCTCAGTTTACTTACTTGTGTTTTTAATTTACTTACTTCTTCAGAAACATCCAGTCCACGCAAAGACGCAGAATCCTCAAGAGTTCGGATTCGTTCTTCGAGTTCAACTATCGGCTTCTCAAAATCAAGCCAGGGGGTCTTTTTAAAATCCATCAAAAGTCACATCTCCGAAGTTGCCAATTCCCAAAGGGCCAAATTCTGCCCGAAAGACAAAGTTACCTGCACAGAGTACAAACTGTCAAGAAGTGAGACATTAATTGCCTCGCCGGTTATTATAACGAGCACGCTGTGGAGGTGGGGCTTGTAGCCCACTTTTTAACAAAACACCGTCACCAGAGGCCACTGTCCGGAGTTTCCTCAACATTTCCAGGTCCAGTGCGACAGAATAATGTCCGGATTTTATAACCCACCGTTTGCCTTCCCTAATAGTTTCAATGTACAAGGGAACTTGTACAGGACTGTCTCCATCCTCATTCAGCACAGGACTGACTTCCAATAATTCAGTTAATATCTTCAGAGTTTCATCGGTTGCACTGTCCAGATCGATTTCCATGTTGATTGAGGCAGTGAGTTGGCTCATGGCTTGATCGATATGCATTACCCTATCGGCGATAATCTCCCTCACTCCATCTGATTTTTCTCTGACCCTGCCACCAATCAACAAAATTGAGTCACTGGCAACAAGTTCTGCAGTAGTTTCATACAAGCTAGAGTAGACCGTCAGATCCACAATTCCGGTTCTATCCTCAAAGTGACATCGAGCATAGACTCTTTTATTTTTGTCTCTTGCTTCGGAATAAGAAGTTATTACGCCAACCAGTTCCACCCAGCTTTGCTCACTCATGTGCCGTGCCTGTTCAACAGACTTTACCGGCATGTTATCCACAAATTCCCTATACTCATGAAAAGGGTGTCCCGACAAGAAAAACCCCAATGATTTTCTCTCAAGACTCAATTGAAGCAATGGGTCATGAGGTTCAGCAACAGACATTGTTGGTCGAATTTCTGCTTCAGCAGTTCCGCCAAATAACGATGCCTGCCCTTGCAATTTATCACGAGCCGAATTCATTCCAAATGCTACCGCTTTCTCCACATTTTCAAGCAACTGATTACGATGCCCATCCAACGAATCCATCGCACCAGCACTTATCAGGCTCTCAAGAACTTTCTTATTCAAACAGCTGAGATCACAATTTTCGCAGAGATCGAAGATATCAGTAAAATCCCTGTCGAGTTCATGCCGGGCGCGCACAATTTCCGTAATTGCTTTGACGCCTACATTTTTAACTGCGCCCATACCAAATATTATAGTCTGCCCGTCAACTCCAAATTCAACAGAAGGCTTATTGATCGATGGTGGAGCAATCGTCAGTCCCAAACTCTTCACTTCATCAATCAACTGTGTAACACGGTCACCCTTTTTCATTTCAGTTGTAATTGTGGAAGCCATAAAATGAGCTGGATAATGCGCTTTCAGCCAAGCAGTCTGCATCGATAAAACTGCATAGCTTGCAGAGTGAGATTTGTTAAAACCGTATTCAGCAAAGAACGCCATCTCATCAAACACTTTGTCGGCAATTGCTTTGCTATATTCACGTTCCTGTGCTCCGACAATGAACTTCACACGAGCCTGATCCATCATCTCTTTATTTTTCTTACCCATGGCTTTTCTCAAGGCATCCGCTTCAGCCATCGTGAAGCCACCCATAAGAGATGCTATTTGCATTACCTGTTCCTGATAAAGAATTACGCCATTTGTTTCATTCAATATCTGCTCAAGAGATGGATGTGGATATTTAACCGCCTGCCTACCATGCTTGCATTCTACATAGACCTTGTCCATGCCTGCACCCAGTGGGCCGGGCCGAAACAACGCATTGACAGCTACAATATCTTCGAAAGCCTCAGGCTTCAAATTGCGAAGGAGTTCCTGCATACCGCTGGACTCAAGTTGGAAGACCCCGACTGTTTTCCCACTCTGCAAAAGTTTAAAAGTTTCAGAATCATCCATCGGAATTTCTTCAGCACTAATTTTTTTACCAGTTGTTTTTTCAATAAGTTTTAATGCTTTGTCAATCACAGTCAGTGTACGCAGCCCCAGAAAGTCCATCTTCAACAAACCCATATCTTCAACAATACGCATGTCAAACTGACTGGTAATATCACCCTTGTTCGTTTTATACAGAGGAATATGTTCAACCAGTGGCGACGGAGTAATCAGTACTCCCGCTGCGTGAATACCAGGGTTTCTTGATACTCCCTCAAGTACCAGAGCATTCTTTATCAACATGTCATGTTTGGGTGATTCTTTGGCTACATCAGCAAATCCAGGGACTTCGTTGAGAGTTTTCAACAGAGTCACACCGGGACCTTCAGGAATCATTCTGCTGACTTTTTCTGCAGCGGCATACGGGAATCCCAAAACACGGCCAACATCCTTGATAACTCCACGTGCGGCCATCGACCCAAACGTGATTATCTGCGAAACATTTTCCTTACCATATTTTTCAACAACATACTGAATAATTTCGCCACGTTTTTCAAAACAGAAATCTATATCTATATCTGGCATTGAAATTCGATCAGGATTCAGGAATCGTTCAAAAATCAGTTTGTTAGACATTGGATCAATATCTGTAATTCCGAGGCAGTAACAGATGAGACTACCTGCAGCTGAACCACGCCCCGGCCCCACAGGAATACTGCGTTCGCGGGAAACTTTAATGAAATCCCATACAATCAGGAAATATCCTGCATACCCCATACGTTTAATGATTTTGAGTTCATATTCAAAACGCTCCGTCAACTCATCATCAGCCCTGTCATATCGATTTTTGAGTCCTTCACTGCCCAGATGTCTTAAATAATCATCTGGAGTACTGAAACCCTCAGGAAGTGGAAACTCAGGCAACAGCAGTTCGCCGAGTTTGATATCGAGGTCACACATCTCTGCGATTCGCAATGTATTGGCACAAGCATCTGGCCAATCCTTGAACAGCTCCAGCATTTCCTGAGAACTTTTCAGATAAATTTGATCCGTATCATAACGCCATCTGTTAGGATCGTCATACAGCTGGTTTGTTCCGATACAGAGCAGTAAATCATGAGCTTGAGAGTGTAATTTATCCAGATAGTGGCAGTCATTTGTGCAAACAATACCCAAACCGGTTGCAGCAGCCACTTCAGGCATCATCTGCCTGACTTTGGTTTCTGCGTCAATACCATGATCCTGAATTTCCAGGAAGTAATTATCTTTGCCCAGGATCTCAGCATATTCAGATGCAACACGAATGGCTCCGGCAACGTCATCATCAAGCAACATTCTACTTGGCCCACCAGAGAGACAGGCACTCAGCCCAATAATCCCCTCACTGTGCTTTGCAAGCAACTCCTTGTCGATACGCGGCTTGTAGTAAAAACCATCGAGATAGCCTTTGGAAGAAAGTCGTAACAAGTTACGCCAGCCAGTTTCATTCTTGGCCAATAAAACCATGTGCCGATTCCGCTTGGACTTATCGACCGTAGTATGATCCAGATGATTATCACAGACATATGCTTCTGTACCGATAATCGGTTTGATACCAGATTTTTTACAATTCAAATAAAACTCAACTGCTCCAAACATGTTGCCATGGTCAGTAAGCGCCAATGCAGGCATACCAAATTCGGCAGCTCTTTGAGCCATCGCTTTGGTCTTCATGGCTCCATCAAGCAGGGAGTAATCCGAGTGATTATGTAAATGAACAAATGTATCTTGGGGCATTGCCTACCATTCTTGCTTTTAAGTTGTCAACTGAAACAGGATAGCAACAGATTCAGCATTAGTCCACTTCAACTAATGAGTTAGTTATTATTTTCCATGCTTTTGCTGTCGAATTACCAGAATTATCGCTCACAACAACATCAAGAGTGTGGTTTCCAACGGAAGCTGCATCTGGAATAGTAATCAACAACCTTTTGCGTGGCATATCCGGCTCAACAATCAGATTTGCTCCATCCAGTTTCACCTTGATACTTTCTAAATCAATTCCAGATTCCGAGTCAGAAACCAGAATAATTATCTCTTCCCATTTCGGGAATGTTATCCCTTTTACAGTTGAAGCCAGCCTGGGCTTTATATATATGTCAGTACTGTCGGTATCTAGCTTTGGTGCCGCGTTATCAGTAAACAGTGCATACTTACCAGGCATTGCTGCAAAAAAAGTGGTGCCACTACTACTGACTGTTGGTTCACTTACAAAACCCCATTTGTTTTTATTTAGTCTATAAACGGCTGCCCCTTCAGTATACTCCCAACTTGTGCTCACAAGTTGAGGCTTAAGCTCTTTTGAATCTGCACTGACAAGCAGTAAAGGATTGCCAACTAAAGTCAAACCTGGAGAATATTTATCGCAGAGTGAGTCTGGGAATACCAACATATCTCGAGGTGCACGAGCAACTTGTCCTTTGCTGTTAAATGTTAAAAATGGAGATACCTGCCCTAGATTGTTAGGCAAGTCTACCCGTACAGAATCGATTTTCCATTTCGATGTTTCATCAACTTCTGACCTGCCAGCATGAACTGTCCAGTTCACAACAGTGCTGTTTCCAGTTGCATCGGTAGTAACCAACTCCAGCAGATGCTCACCCGGAACAATATTTTCACTCCAAAAGTTGCCTTCCCTGCCTCCAAGCTTGTTCTGGCTACGTTTGAAAAGCCATCTTTCCCTCTTACCAGGTTGATTCAACCATTCCAGCTTCATATATGGCATATCATTAAAACTGAATTCCCTGTTTTCAGCCAGATATACTGTTTTCCCATCAAGTTTCATTTCTATTCTGTATGGCTCAAGTAGGTGGCCCTTAATATCGGACTTTTCGATGATTTTGGCAGTAAAAGCAACACCACCTGAAATATACAAATCTCCCAGGTCACCATTCAAAGAAGTACCGGAAATAGATCTGGCCCAAGATTCACCATTTATAGTGGATTCAGCAGTTGTAGGTATAGCTGTTACCGATGTAATCAGCGGTGCAATGTTGTCGTTCAGCGTGAATCCCTGCAATTGTGGATTCATTGGATGCTGGGAGTTATTTCTAATTTCAAAATGCAGATGAGGCCCATTTGTTCCACTTTGCCCACTCAATGCCAGTATTTCTCCGGCTTTCACAGGAAACCTGTCTCTGGCAAATCGTAATGAGACTGTATAGGAATTTGCTTTGCTACGTGCAGAAATTATAGCAGGTTGGAATCGATCGGCAATCCGTTCCAGATGTGCATAGACATAAGTTTCACCAGACTCAGTTGTAAGATATAGAACTTTCCCATAGCCATTGGATGTTGTTTTCAATCTGGATATCCATCCCGATTCCACGGCAATCACAGGAATCCCCGTGTGGGAGTCCGTTTTCAGATCGAGCCCGGCATGAAAACGACCCTCCCTGTACTCCATGAAGTTGGAAGTGAGATATCTGGTTGATAAATCAAGTGGCCAAAATTTCTCTGTTGCAAGCAGTTGAGCCGGTAGCATGCACAAAATAATTATCCATAAAGTGAAATACATCTATTTAGCAATCTCCTTGAAAGTTCGGTACTACAGAAACAATTGTTCCTGATTCGGGTTCCATCCACCCCAAAACTACTGGAATCTGAATTAACTGGCAATATTTACCAATTTATACTACTTTTCGTGGTCGTTGTATTCAATTCTTACTCGCAATCGCGTAAGACATTTTAACCACTGGCATTATTGCCTGAAAAAGCAATTCTGCAAGGAGCTTTCGTAATGTTTAAATTTCTCCGTTCACGTGCCAAAATAATGTTTTGGATAATCATAGTCACATTTGTTGCATCGATTTTCATACTTTGGGGCATGAATGCTGGCGGAAGTAAATCTGGCCGCAACAACAATGAAGTATCAACTATTGGTTCGATTAACGGAATTAAAATAACTGGTCAGGAATGGCAATTTTACTACCAGAATTATATCAACCGCTGGAAGCAACAAAGTCAGGGACAACCACTGACAGCTAATCAGTATGTCCAGGCTGGCGAAGCTGTTTGGGACATGTTGCTCAAAAAGAAACTGGAACAAGTTGAAATTGAAGCTCGTGGGCTTGCAATAACAGATGCTGAATTGAAAGACATTCTGGTCAACTCTCCACCTCCTGAGCTGTTGCAACAGTATATGGATGAAGAGGGCAATATCGATATGGATCTATATTATAGTGACTTACACAATCCGGAGCATGACTGGAGTAATGTAGAAAACTATATTCGCGAATCAACACCACGTACTCGTTTGATGCAGGAGATTTCTGCTGAAGCAGCAGTTACAGATGAAGAAATTCTTGTTGAATACAACAAACAAAACTCGCGAGCAGTTGCAGAATATATCGGAGTTTTAAATAGCAGTATCACTATTGAAGAAGAACCTGCTGACTCTGAACTGATCGCCTGGTTAAACGACAACAGTGAAGACTACAGCGACCCTGAGAAAGTCCTCCTTGAGTATGTTAAGTTCCCGAAAATTGTTTCCGAGCAAGATGAAATTGAAGTAAAAGCACTGGCAATGGAAACACTTGCGGAAATAACTAGTGGTGTACTTTCATTTGAAGAAGCTGCTGCAATTTACTCTGATGGTCCATCCGGAGAAACCGGTGGCGACCTGGGTACTTTTGATCGTACTCGTATGGTTGAACCATTCACTGAGGCTACATTTGCACTGCCTGTTGGCCAAATCAGTGAGCCTGTGAAAACAGATTTCGGATTCCATCTCATTGAGGTTCTAGAACAATTCAAAGATGATGAAGGCGAAATTTCAGAGGTACATGCAAGACACATTCTTTTCGAAATCGGTGTCAGCCAGGAAACTCTGAGTGACATCTATGATACTGCAGATCTATTTGTAGAGGCTGCTCGCAAAAACGGTTTCGCCACTGCTGCTGCTGAGGCAGACAGCATGGAGATCATCAGTCCTAAATCTGTAAGAAGTGGCTGGGATATCCCAGGGTTCCGCAACACAGCTTATGGGACACGTTTTGCTTTCTGGGCTCCTGATGGTGAAATCAGTGAAGTTTATGAAACTGAGACTGACTATTATGTAATTCATGTTCTGGAACATTTACCAGAGGGTGTTGCCAAACTTGAAGATGTAAGAGCACAGGTTATTCGTGCAGTTAATGAATCTGCCAAGGCTAAATTGGCAGCTGATAAATTGGCTCCTGCTATTACAGCAATCCAAAACGGCAAATCGCTTGCAGATGCAGCAGAAGAATTTGATATTACATATGCTGTAACTGACACATTTACTGCAACAGGTAATATTGCCGATGTAGGATACAACACTGATTTCAACACAATGGCTTTGGATTCTGAAGTTGGAGAATTCGTGACCGACGTTACAACAAACCGTGGCGTTTTTGCTCTTTCGGTAACCTGGGCAGAGCCATTTGATGAGATTCTGTTTGAGGTTGAAAAAGAAAATGTGCGCAATAACCTGCTGGCTATCGCTCAGCAGGAAATCATTGAACAATGGTATGAGACCCAACTTGATAATGCGGATATCAAAGATAACAGATTCGAGATTTTCTACGCCAAAAGGTAGGATTCCAATCAAAAAAAAGCTCCATCAAATCTGATGGAGCTTTTTTTTATTTATCGCCAAAAGGATTATCAGGTTTGTTATCATCCATATTGAAAAAACTTTCTTCCATCTTTTTTATTCGCTCTGCTTTTTTACGTTCATGATCATTTTCATCGAATAGACTGCTCATTTTATCTGCTTCAGCTTTTTTACGCTCCTCAAACTCAGCCAGATCTTCTTTGATATCTGCCACCGATTCATCTGGAACCAATTCATCAAGTTTGTTGAAGTCGATAACTTCCAAATGATTTTCAAAAGCGCTTTCAACTCTGAGCATTATTCCACACTCAACCAGAGCTGACACTTTCAACCCAACCACTTCCTGCGGAATATTCAAAAGTTCAGCAACCTGGGGTTCAGACGGTGGAGAGTCATTAACATGGGCAAGAACGATCACTGCAGAAACTATCAGCTGACCTTCTTCTCTGGTAATCACCTGCATTTATTGCTCCAACAAGTTAGTCGTCGTTATTATCCTGCTTCTCAGAATCGATCTCACGCTTGACTTCATTCTGTACTTCGTTGGTTGCACTTTTGAATTTGCGTATAGACTTTCCAAATGCTTCAGCAATTTCAGGTAAACGGCGTGGTCCAAAAACAAGCAAGATAATTGCTCCAATAACAAGCAATTCCATCCAGCCAAGGTTTTGTATAAACGCGAGTGGAAAATTCATGATTCCTCTTCCTTTATGTTAGCGATACCAGCGTAACAATTGGGATGCAATAAATATCCCGATCACGCTCATCAAATTTACATGTATCTTAAACCCAAATGTAAGATCAACTACTAACAAATGCCAGCGATTCAAGTCTGGCCCAAAAGAAATTGACCTGACAAACAATTGATGTGCAATAGAGCCTTCTTCCAGAAACAGACCAACTACCTCTCCAAATACTGAACCGATAATCAGCCCAAGTGAAAGAACCAGTATCATTGTTTTTAATGACTTATGCACTGCAAAACTCCAAATTTTTCAAAGCCCAGTCCTGCCACTGATAATATCGATGCTATCAGTTACCAACTTGTAATCTGCACCCAACACTAGTACTACATCTTCCACAGTTCGTCCATCAAATTCATGGATTAAACGAACCCCACCAAGTCGGTCAGCAAGCTGACGGGCTACTTCTGAATCCAGCCTGCGATTAATCAGAATCGACTCTTTAAAATTGGAGTGTGGTGCATTCTCAATAGCATCTACTACACAGCCATAATGCTCGATTGCCAGGCTGACATCACTTGCAAGTCCAGTGATTGATGTGCCATTAAGTATTGCCACATGAATTGGCTTGTCTTCAAATACTGAGTCATTTTCAACGATGGTCTGATCCTTGCCAAATTGTAAATCAGGCAAACTCAGCTTTGGATCATCAGCCATGCCGTACCAGACCGAAAACCCGCAAATCAAAACAATAATAAATAGCAGAATGAAACGAATATTCATCACAGTCCGCTTCCTGACAGCAAGTCATCAATTACAGGTTTCAAATTTGACCAGCTTTGCTCCAGTGTTTCAGGTATAATTCTGGTGTCAGCAGTGACAGTCAAAAAATTGGTGTCCGAGGACCATCTGGGAAGCATATGCACGTGAAAATGATCAGGTATGCCGGCCCCAGCACCAGCACCGCCATTGTATCCGCAATTCACTCCATCTGGATTGTATATTTTGCGCAATGCCATCTCAGTAAAACGCATCAATTTTGCAAGGTCAGCAGCCTCTTCTTCACTGCAATCAACAAGTGAACCGACATGTCTGTTTAGCACAATCAAGACATGGCCATTGTTGTAAGGGTATCTGTTCAAGACCAGGAACCAGTTACGAGATTTGTGAAGAATGAAATGCTCAGGGTCAACACTGGCAACCCGATTACAAAACACACATCCATCTTCCTTGTCACTCGAAACATATTCAAGTCGCCATGGCGTATATAATCTGTCCATGATTTCCTAACTCCGCTCCATAAAATATTTCTCTGCTTCTGCGAGTTCGGCAACAGTATTGATTCCCATTACCTGAACAGGATCATCAATAGCCACAGCCTGAACTTTTTTCCCTTTGCTGACCAGGTATGCAATCGTGTCAGTTAAATAATATTCCGACTGGTCATTATCCGACTTCAGTTCTGCAAGGGCTTCAATCATGTCATCGGTTTTGAAACAGAAAACTCCAGAGTTGTATTCACCAATAGCCAGTTGTTCTTTAGTAGCATCTCGGGCTTCAACAATAGCTTTAAAGTTTCCATCAACATCTTTGACAATGCGACCATAACTTCCGGCATTCTCAACAACGCAAGTCAACACTGATGCAGATACACCAGCGGATTTAGTCTTCTCTATAAGCGTACTTACGGTTTCTGATTTCAACAACGGGACATCGCCACAAAGAATGACCGTATAGCCACCAGCTTTCAAAACAGGAACAGTAACTTGCACAGCGTGACCAGTACCAAGTTGTGGTTCTTGCAAGACAGAAGCCACATCGTCTGCATTGCTGAACTTGGAAACAAGCTCCGCCTTGTGACCAACTACAACAAATGACTTCGACAGCCCCACACTACGCACCATTTCAAGAACATGGCCCAGCATAGGTTTTGAATTTATTTGATGCAGGACCTTGGGCAAGTCTGATTCCATCCTAGTGCCTTTGCCGGCTGCCAATATCACTGCCTGTACATCTGAATTATTCATCAAACTCCTAGAAGCGGAATTTCAGTTACCTTGTCATTTTCGACAAGTAAAGAAATGTTATCGATTAGTCTTGCAGAGCCTACTTTAACTGCAACTGCAAGTAAACATCGGCCTTCAATTATTTCGTTCTTTTCAAGTTCTGGAACCGACAGAACCTCTGCATATTCTATTGAATCACAAACGGCAAGTTCTGATACTACTGCTTCTTCAATTTCTTTTGCGCTACGACATCCCGATTCCAACATCGATTTAGCTTTTTGCAACGATGAGAAAACAACCTGAGCTCTTGTATGCTGTTCTTTGTCGAGATAACGATTTCGGGATGACATTGCCAATCCGCCCACTTCCCTGACAGTGGGAATATCAATTAGCTTGATTGGCATTTTCAAATCACTGACCATCTGGTCAATCACTAAACACTGTTGAGCATCTTTGCGCCCAAAGACAGCATAATCTGCTTTGGTCATATTAAATAATTTTGCTACAACAGTCAGCACTCCAGAGTAATGCCCTGGTCTATCAGCTCCGCACAGGCAATCGGCGCGACCACCTGGTTGAACTGTAGTAACAACTCCATCGGCATACATTTCTGATACAGGCGGACTGAATACGGCTGCTACATCAAAACCAGAGAGTAAATCCAAATCAGATTCAAGTGTGCGAGGATAACTATCGAAGTCTTCGTTAGGTGCAAACTGTGTAGGATTAACAAATATTGAGACAACTACTTTACCATATTTTTCGGCTTCTTTTACCAACTCAAGATGTCCACTATGCAGAGCACCCATCGTTGGTACAAGAACAATTGGATCAGGTCGCAATTGATCCAGAAAAGAAAGTTCCTCACTGGAGGTCAGCAACTTCAACTCTTGTCCCCATTTTCAAGATCAGCCAGGTACCCTTCAGGAGTTTTCTCTTCTTCTACATGAACTGTCTGTTCTGGTTCGGCTCGTTTCCCATGAAAAGTATGTTCATCAGCCGGGAAAGCGCGTGTTCTGACTTCGGCACAATATTCAGAAACTGCGTCGACAGAAAGTTTGCGTAGTTCTGCGTAACGCTTTACAAATTTCGGGCGAATCTTGTCAAACAATCCAAGCAAATCATGGAATACAAGCACTTGCCCATCACATCCAACTCCAGCACCGATACCAATTGTTGGAATTGACAGTTCAGATGATATCTGTTTGGCCAATTCTTCAGGAATGCATTCCAGAATTATAGCAAAGCAACCAGCCTCTTCAAGAAACCTGGCCTCATCAATAATCTTGTTTGCCTGCTCCTGAGTTTTTCCCTGAACCTTATAACCACCCAGCTTGTTTACAGACTGCGGAGTCAAACCAAGATGCCCCATAACAGGGATTTCAGCGTCAACCAGGGCTCTTATAACAGGTGCACGCTTCCGACCGCCTTCAACCTTTACAGCAGTAGCATTGCCCTCTTTTATAAAACTTAATGCATGACGCACAGTATCCTCTGCACTGACATGAAAACTGCCATACGGCATATCGGCAATGACTGGGACATTTGGTCTTGCACGTGAGACAGCTCTGCAGTGGTGAAGTATATCATCGGTAGTAACAGGCAAGGTGTTTTCATATCCAAGTACAACCATGCCAACAGAATCGCCAACCAGAATAGCATCAACACCGCCCTCATCTGCAATCAATGCAGAAGTCAGATCGTAAGCAGTAAGCATCACAATCGGCTGACCTTTGGCCTTCAATGAGTTGAACAAAGTAAGTGTTTTAGGGCTGGCCATAATAATCTCCTAGGCTGGGACAAAAAACCTGGTGCCTTGAAAATGCTCTGACATTTGCTCAAAGAGCAGATCGAAATCACGTTGCACATTAACAAAGTCAAAATCGTTTGTGTTAACAATCAGTAATGGAGTTTCCTGATAATGATGGAAATAATAGCTGTAAGCAGAGCTCAGAGAGTTGATATAATCCCGATTCATGTCACGCTCGAATGAGCGGCCGCGGATCCGAATCCTGTCCATCAAAGAGTCCGTGCTTGCCTGAAGATAAATCACCAGATCAGGCTTCATGATTCTCTGTTCAAGAATATTTGCCAACTGATTATAAAGCTCGAGTTCGTCATCGCTAAGATTCAGGTTCGCAAAAATCCTGTCTTTGGCAAACAGATAATCAGAGACAACTGAAGAGGTGAAAAGATCAGGCTGTCTCAGTTTTTGCTGTTGTCGATAACGACTCAATAAAAAGAATATCTGTGTCTGGAAAGCATAGGTAGACTGGTCCTGATAAAAGTTGGAAAGAAAGGGGTTATCCTCTACAACTTCCAGATTGATGTTGGCACCAATCCTGTTGGCCAGTAATTTGGTTAAGCTCGTTTTACCTACACCAATTACGCCTTCTACAACTACATAGCGCCAAGGTATCACGCTATTTGGCCTCCCTGCTAACAGTGCTAAGAACAAGGTTCAATTCAGATCTTAACTGAACTGTGTCATCATCTTCTGATTTGCAAAGTTCGTCAACTATCAGTTGCGAATCAAATATATTCCACTTCCCTGCGATTTCCGATAGCGGCCGCAAAACAAACTGTCGATCGCACAATTTCAGATGAGGAATCTGCAACAGTTGGTCACTGTAACCGCCATCTTTCATTAATAGCAAGTCTATATCCAGGACTCTGGGCTGCATATGAGTATCGGGAAGTCTACCAGCCTCTTGTTCAACTGCTTTTACTACAGTTAGCAGTTCTCGTGGGGACAATTCTGTTTCTATGATACAACAGGCATTCAAATACTGGTCCTGCACCCCATCGCCAACATATTCAGTTTCATAAATACGACTGACCTTGAGCATTGAAATTGATGGATAATCATCAAGCAAGTTTATTGCCTGCTGCAAATGTTGTAGCCGGTGGCCAATATTGCTGCCAAGCCCCAGTGCGTACTGCATAACTATTCGTCCAACAAAGTATGCAGCTCGTCTACCATCCGCTCCACAGTTACGCTTACACTTCCAAGGAAATTTGAAATTGGTGGATTTGGTTTGTGAACTGTTACAGATACCATCTCCAACACAAATTCAGAAAGCAACATTGCACAGATAGCATTAGCCAGAGTTTCAATCAGATTGCAAGGCTGACCAGCGGCAAGTTCTACAACGCGTGAGTGAACTTTTGTGTAATCCAATGCATCGTCCAATTCATCAGATTCTGCTGCAGTTGAGACATCAGTCCACAACTCCAGATCAATAACAAAGCGTTGCCCCAGTTCTTTCTCAGCAGCTAATGCACCATGATATGCATAGACATCGATCCCAGTGAGTCTGATACAATCCATTATAAACTCCTCAATCTCAAGGCAGCTTCATCAATCCGACTGTTTGCAGCTGTAAGTGATATTCTGAACCAGCCTTCACCACCGTTACCAAATCCATTTCCTGGAGTTATTACCAGGTCTTTCTCTTTCAGCATTCTTGCACAAAATGCCATCGAAGTTTCATCAGTTGGTACTTTTGCCCAAACATAAAATGTTGAATTTGTGGGAAATACAGAAATTCCTGCCTCTGTCAGTGCATCCATAATCACTTTTTTGCGTGGGATATATGGAGACATAACCTGAGCAATCAAATCATCAAACTTTTCGCCCAATGCATATTCAGCAGTTTGTTGAACTGCAGTAAAAATACCACTGTCGATATTCTGTTTAACTTTATTCAGAGCAGAAATTGTCTGCTCATTTCCAACTGCAAAACCAACTCTCCATCCTGTCATATTGAACATTTTTGACAAGCTGTGAAATTCAATTACAGGCTGAGTCTCAATATCACTATGTTGGAGCAGACTTACTGGTTTTGAGTCATCAAGATTTACTTCGATGTAAGCTGCATCATTTGAAAGTACAAAATCTTTTTCAGAAGCGAGGCCAGCCATCTGTTTAAACAGTTCTCCATCGGCAACAGCCCCGGTAGGATTATTGGGGTAGTTCATGTGTAGAAGGCGGGTTTTATCTGTAACCAACTTTGAAATTGCTTCCACTCGAGGAAGAAAACCATCGGTTTCAGATAGAGGGTATTCTACAGGATTTCCACCAGCAAGCAGAGTAGATGAAGTATAAACAGGGTAGCCGATATCTGGAACCAACACCTCATCGCCCTCATCCAAAAGAGCCAATGGCAGATGAGCAAGCCCTTCTTTGCTACCAATCAGAGCCAGCACGTGTCTGTCGGAGTCAATTTTTACACCAAATCGTTTTTCAAACCAGGCAGCACATATTACTCGAAATGAATCTGATCCTTTATTATCCGGGTACTGATGATTTGCTGAGTTGGAAATTGATTTTGCCATTACTTCAACAAGCTCTACAGGAGTTGGCATGTCCGGGTCGCCAATTCCCAGATCGACAACATCTTTGCCAGCAACAATAGCACTTCTCTTTGCCTGGTCGATTGCAGTAAACAAATATGGTGGTAAGCGGTCAAGTCTTGGCATTATTTCCCCAGTCAAAGCAGACTCAAAAAAACCCCGCAACGCCAACAGCGCCACGGGGTCAAAATCCTAGCAACTGTTTAGTATCCTGCGTTCTGTCGTTTAATTAGACGAATTTCTTCCAGCTGGTCCTGGCGCTCAAGTTGCTGTGTTGCCCAAATCATGTAATTTCCAGATCCGTTGGCAGCAACAAATTTGAACTTCTCTTTTGCGTCCATGTAACGCTCAAGACATTCAAGTGCCATTCCCCAACCATAATAAACTTCAATGCTTTCTGAAGAAGCAACAGACTCAGCCAGACTGACACCAGCTTCACATTGACCAGTTTTTGCTAATAGCTCAATTAACGTTCCAGTTGCAGGGTAGTCCCTAGGTCGGAGTTCCAGGTACTCACGATAAGCGGAAGTTGCTTCATTGTTTTTATTCAAAGCCCGCAAACAACCAGCTTTATTAAGAAGAACTTTGTGAGTTTTTGTGCTTTCCGGATTTTTCAAAAGGAAATCATCACATGCTGAAACTGCACCAGAATAATCACCATTGTTCATGCGATCTGCAATAATCTTGTAACCAACTGATCCACCAGCAGAGCCAGCATACTCCTGGTAACGCTTGTCATATTCTTTGGCAACAGCAACGTTACCCATCTTGCGCTCTTTTTCAGAAGCTTTCTGGCATGCTTTGGCAAGTTTTGGTAGTGCTTTTTCTTTCAACTGCGGACAGTTATCAATTACTTCTTCATAGGTATCTACACTGCGAGCATAGTCTTTAACAGCTCCATGCATTACCGCCAGGTTAAACAAGACACTGCAATCAGTTGGCGCAAGTCTTTGGGCACTGACATAAGACTGTCTGGCTTTTCTATAATCCTTCAATTTGGCAAATGTTTTACCCAAATCCATGTGATCATTGGCAGTTGCAGCTTGGCCTCTGACTTCAATCAGCTTTGAAAACACAACAACGGCTTCATCAAAACGACCAGTTTCCCGATATGACTTACCTAACCACTTCAGAGAGTTTTCATGTTCATCACAAATTTCCAAAGCTGATTCAAGTGATGGAATTGCTTGTGCCCAATTCTTAGCCATCAAAAACTCTTTGGCTACCTGGAACGCATGTGTAGCCTCAATCTGCTGAGCCTCACCACATTCAGCCAAAGCACTTGAACCTGTTAACAGCAACGGTAACATTATCACTATGCTTAAAATTAAACCTGAAGTAAATTTGAATCTAGTCTGCACTGCAGCCTCCAAAATGAGCTTGAAAAAATGTCCCCACAGTTAATCCTAAAAAATAACTGAAGTTTGTCGTAAAATAGAGTGTTGAAAGCTCAAAGTCAACGAATAGGCAATATGCCTTTGTTTAACAATGCCTCCAAAACTCCCCCAGCAACGGCCAATCCTTTATCAGTTATCTTACCAGGATCAACACGACAGCCCCTGGGGTCTATATCTCCAACCTTGACTCCAGTTTTAAGTTCCGCTGAAGAATGCACCAAACCACGCAATAAGCCATCGATTTCTGCAATAAGAGGCTCCCCGGACACAGTCCCGATAACTTGTTGTGCAGACACCAAATCGCCAATTTTGCACTTTGTTTTGAGAACTCCATCTGCTGGGCTACGCAGTAATCGACCATGGGTTATACCATTTACCGGCCCAGGTTCACCAGTATTGGGTGATGCAGACCCATTGTGGATTACTTCACCAAGTCTTGCCATTCTGTGAGTTTCAATAACTACGTCGGCGTTTTGTGTGCATGTGAAGCCAGGCCCGAGACCGATTGTAAATAACTCCGGCCAAGCAACTGATTCTATATTTTTCTTGAGCATTCTGGCATCGACCAGTGCATCCGGGTTTAGCCCTCTGGCAGAGCTGCCCTCAGGGTCTACCATAACCTTGATATCACCAGGATCTATGTCACATATATCACTTGAAGCAAGCTCTCCAACTACCGATTCTACTATACACTTACCTTGGTGAACTGCCTCACTGAAACAGATTGGTCGGCGCACAGCAAGTGGAGTGGCAATCTCTGTCATCACAACAGCATAACCAGATTTTGACAACCGCCAACCTACTGCGGAAGCCAATTCTCCAGCACCAGCAATCCAGATTAAACTCACTTTCTACTCCCTTTTCCTGGCCTATTCTGCATTCTCAGTACAGCTCCATCATCGCTTAAATCAGCATTACGAGTAATAGTGATAATCTCTGCCAGGATACTGATTGCAATTTCTGATGGCAACTCAGAGCCGATGGAAAGACCTACAGGAATTACAACATCTTTAAATCGGGTAACATAATCAGGTCGATCGCTGAACATTTTAGCCAGCCTTGCTGCCTTGCCTTTGCTGCCAACTACTCCAATAAATTTGCATTGTATCCCGAGCTCAATTTCCTTGGTAAAAAGTGCCTCCAGTGTTTCATAATCCAAACTGTGGCTACGATTACATAACAAAACTATGGACCTTGGACTTGGGCAAAAATGCTGCCCAAGTTCTGGAATCGGAAAAGACTTACCTTCTGGCAGCTCCTCTACAAACTCCGGACGGTCATCAAAAATTCTAATTCGATATGGGAGTTCTATAGCTGCATTGTAAACAGCTCTACCTACATGGCCAGCTCCTACAATCACCAGTTCATCCCTGCTTTGAATGGGCTCGATAAACACTTCCACTTCACCACCACAAGCTCCCGCTGAGCCTGTTAGTGAAAATGCCTCATTCCTGCATTGGCCATCTGCAATTGACTTGAGTGCTTGTTCAATCACTTTTGCTTCAATATCGCCACCACCTACAGAACCAACAGTACTGCCATCTGCTTTGACAACCATTCTGCTGCCGGCATGTCTGGGAACAGATCGTTTAGACTTGATTACAGTTGCAACTGCACCATCGATGCCGTCTTCCGCCATCCTGGCAATAATGCCATAGAGCTCTTCCATTATTTCTCCAGGTCTGATTGCTTGTCACAATCTTCAATTATTCCACAATCATCAACTTGCAGATTAATAACATCACAGGTTGAGAATTCAATTACATCACGCATTTCAAGTTGCCACAATTTTTCGTCGACATCTTTGAAACTTTCAACTGGCATTACAACAGGATGCCCTCTTTGCTTCTTAAAAAACGGAACGATGATACTGCCCGGATTATTGATCGATTCCTGTCGAATTATTTTTGCAGTTTCAGTTTTCACTGACGGCAAGTCCAGCGGCATCAACCAGAAATGAGTTACCTGTTCCGATAAATCATTATAAGCATATTTACAAGTTCTGGCTGTTCCCTGTCCATCGGGAAATAACAACCAGTTACAGTTGCCAACTAGATTTTTGTATATTTTTAGAAGTGATGGTGTTGTAACAATTACCACAGGAATATCAAGCTCATCAAAAATAGAACATGACAGCTCCAAAAGAGATTTACCCTGAAAGAGACAAGCTCCTTTAGGTGATCCCATCCTGGCAGAGTCACCTCGCGCCATTATAATGCCATAATCAACTCTCATGTTCTGTACTATAAAAAGCTTTCATCCTTGGCTCATGGCTGCACAAATCGCCCACAAGAATCAGCGGAACCACTTCCATCATTTTGTCCAGAAATTGGAAAAATCCAATAGTGTCATCACAATCATCCATCTGACAAAAAGCAAGCAGGACAGGTACATCTTCGGGGACTCTCGCCAGATAACCATTTTCTCTGGTTAGTAATTCATACGTTTCATCCCAACCCCATATTTTATTGCCCGATTTATTTTCGGTAGTAATTTCAGGTGAAATTAATCCATCACGATTATATCGATGCAATACTTTTTCAACAGGGTCACCGATAGCCGAAAGCCCGGCTACAGCAACTGCAAGTGTTGTACTTTTGGGAAATAGCGGTTCATCATCGTTATGTAATTTCATTGGCAAGCTGCGACTACCATCAACCTCGACCAGGATAACATGCTCAGGAAAAGTTTGTGACAGCTTATCCACTTCGTCCATTGAGATACCGTTTCGGTACTCTGCTTCATCTTTACCAATAAACAGTGCATCCGGCAACTCAGTTGAGCTGCCATCCCATTCATGTAATTCAAGTTTTGGGAATTGGTCGCAACCAACATGAACTGTAGTTGTGACAATAACAGGAATCTTGTTTTCAATATACCAATCGGCCCAAGCCTCAATTAAGGAAGACTTGCCGCCGCCGCCAAAAACAGAAACAACATGACCACCATTGCGTGGCATCATATCTGTCCAGTTATCCAGGAATTCGAAACCCACTATTTCCTCTTCTCAATTAACTCTGTGTACCAGGCAATTAAACTGTTCGCCATAACTTCCCTTGAGAAATGTTTTTCAACCCGGGCACGTCCATTACATCCCAGTTCATAAGCATTTTGAGAATCTTGATAAAGCTTGTTTATTGCCTCAGTTAATTCTGAGACATCGCCAGGAGCAACAACGAATCCAGTTTCGTTGTCAATATTCACTGTAGCAACTCCAGTAGGCAGATTTGTAGAAATGACAGGAATTGATGATGCCATTGCCTCCAGCTGAACCAGCCCGAAAGTTTCGCTTTTGTGAGTGCTTGGCAACACAAGTGCACCTGATTCGTTCACAATTGTTTTCAATTTTGCGTTGGAAATATCCCCGAGTAACTGTACTCGGTCAGACAAACCAGATTTCACAATTTTCCTTTTGAGTTGTTCTTTCAGCGGTCCATCACCAACAATTACCAGCTCTGCTTCAGGAATTCTAGTAACTGCTTCAAGCAATACTTCAATCCCTTTGTAGTAAACCAGTCGGCCTACAAACAGTAGTGGCCCTTTCCCTGCATTGCCCCCTGCAGAAAAAGCAGAAATATCGATTCCGAACGGAATGACTTTCACTTTATTTTCATATGCTTTCAACACCGATGACTGATTCAAAAGTGATGCAGTAGAAACAGATATTCCGTCACACTTTCCCAGCAACTT
>JAAESD010000324.1 GCA_024229695.1 bacterium | reverse complement strand
CGTGGAAATTTCACTGTGCAGATTGAGTTGTGTTTGTCTTTTTTTTCTGTATTTAACAATTTCATCATTGAGTCGACAAAATTCTCCTGTCATTAACTGGTAAATGGTTGCCCCATAGGCATAGACGTCCCATTTCTCTCCGCGACCTTCAAAGAACTGATTGCCGTGCTGGAGTTGTTCTGGAGCGCAGTAAAAAAGGGAATCGCTAGTTTCAAGTTGTTCGGTCCCGCCGAGTATTCCCTGCGCGAAATCAGTGATTTTAGCTTGTGGGTTTATACCGTCTTCAAAAAGTACATTCGTTGGTTTTAAGTTGCAGTGAATGATTCCTTCTTGGTGAAGATGTGCCAACGCTTCTGCAATTTGAATTGCTATTTTCCATCCATCATCAGATGTGACGTTTCCGCACAAAGCCTCTAGGTTTCGCGGTCTGAAATTTGAAGTTCCGTCAGGGAGCATTGTTCTCTCTGCATAGAGCTCCATCGTGATGTATGCCTGAGGGCTTGCCAGGTCAAAGTCGTGTATCCTAGCGATTCCTGGATGAGGGGAGCTTTTATATATCTTTACCAGTGCATCTGAGAGGACTTGTCGGTTAACGGCTATTCCTCTAAGTGATTTTATCGCAAGCT
>JAAESD010000323.1 GCA_024229695.1 bacterium | reverse complement strand
CATAAGAAATCTTTAGACCATTGTCTGTTAAAATTTTAGTTAGTACAGGATCTACTTCATCACAAATAAGAACAGAATCTTCAAAACTCAATAAAGTCCAAAATGAAATGCGGCATATAATTCATTAAAAAATTAAAAAAATGAAAAATATGTGTTGTTTATTGACCAGTGAGAATTCCAGCTACTACAGGAATTACTTCCCAGAGTGGAATTGCACC
This sequence comes from bacterium, assembly GCA_024229695.1. Lineage (GTDB taxonomy): Bacteria > Krumholzibacteriota > Krumholzibacteriia > LZORAL124-64-63 > LZORAL124-64-63 > JABIBH01. Next base: position 751 of record JAAESD010000323.1, on the reverse strand, counting down.
GTTTTCTTGTAACTCAGAAGCGACTTCATCAGTCATTAAACCATGAATATTGATTGCAGGGTGAGCAATACTGTTCAATCCTACTGGAGGAACTGCACTGCTTGGGTTACCTAATGCATAAGCATAAGATGGCACTGGGGCTTCAAGGATGCCTGCATCGACTAGAACTGGGTTCAAGCCAAATGGATCACCTGCAACAAAGATTGTTGCTGCACCAGTGTAAATTGCTGCATAATCGTGGTTTACTGCTGCGTATACACCTGGTTCATCAAAGACTAAATCAACAATCATGTTTTGTGAACCACCGAGTAACCATGTTTCAGTTGCTGCGGATTGTACTCTGTTACCTTGGACAACTCTATCCAAGATTTCTCCAACAATGTGGAAGAAAACTGGTTCGTTACCATGGTTTTCAACAAAGAGTCTCACGTGTTGATCATTTTCAACAAACAAGAGTTGTGATTGGTATTGCTTGTGTTCAAGTCCATTCCATGGTTGTGCAACAAAGATGTTTTTGTTGGTATCACCATTTACAAGTAAGTTGTGTGCCATGTTTGGTACATAACCAAATTGCATTCCGTTAACAACAGTTGCGGTGTTGTGATGTTGGAACATTGCTCCTGCATCATAAGTGCCTTCTGCTGTAAGATACAATTGATTGTATTGGAGTTGGAACTCGAGTGCATCTGCATCGTAGAATATTCTGTCTAATTCACCGCTGCCGCTAGTTTTCTCTACCATTAATTTCTTG
>JAAESD010000322.1 GCA_024229695.1 bacterium | reverse complement strand
TGGACTGTCCTGATTGCGGTTGTTGCAATGCCATTAATTCCAGATCAATATATTGGCAGGTTCAAAAGTATTGGCGGTGAAGAGGCTCAGGGTCATTCCAAAGAGAAGAGAATTGAAATCCTTGAAGACGCCTGGCAAGTTTTGAAAACTCATCCAATGGGAGTTGGCGTTGCGTCGTTCCCGGCAGTTCGTTTAGAGATGTTTGGCAGGAAACAGGATACACATAATCTCTATCTTGAAGTTGCAACCAATCTCGGTGTGCAGGGATTTGCAGTGTTTGCCTTTCTGATTGGAGCATTCATAAGTACATGGGCAATGTTGAAAAGATTCAGTAATAGACTGAGCCGGGTATTGTTGAGACAACCGGATTCTGTGGATAAAAGATTAATTAAGGAATTATCTCATAAGCTGAAACTTTGCGAGCAGACAACACTTGCTATTGGGGGATTTCTATTTGTAAGGCTGACACTTGGTCTCTTTGGTATGGATCTCTATGAAGTTTACTGGTGGTTTATTGCGGGGACTCTGCTCAGTTTAAATACGGTTTATATATCAATTGCCGATAAAGTCAGAGCAGCTGGACTACTTGACTGATGGAATTACACAACAACTGCTGGCAGATCAATAATCGGGGGCAACAAACATGGCTTCAGTTGGATTGAAAGTTAAAGACCAGCGGATAGAAACATTGCGAGCAATTGCAATCATCTTTGTTGTTGGTTCTCATCTTATCAACGATCAACAAATGAACTCAGCAAGTTCATTTTATAATTACCTTGATCAAGCAGTTCGCCACATCCGCTTACCTCTATTCACTGTGATTTCCGGCTATCTCTATGGATTGCGACCTGTTGAATCAGGAAAATTAATTTCTTTTCTGAAGGGGAAAGCGCGTCGGATTGTTATCCCGCTATTTGTTGTTTCAAGTCTGGAATTTATTTGTTCAAGTTTATTGCCAGGTGTCAATCATCCTGAAAATATTGGCAACTTATGGAAAGTTCTGGTGTTTCCATATGAACACTACTGGTTTCTTCAGGTTATATTCCTGATCTTTGTGACGATGGGAATTTTGGAAGTTACCGGCATTCTGAAGCGAAACGCTGGATTGCTTGTTACTTTCATTTTGTCAGTGTTTCTTTACCTGTTCTATCAGGATTTTGGGTTGAATCTAAGTCTGTTTTCCATTGGGACTGTGACTTATTTATTCCCGTATTTTCTGGTTGGGTACATGATTTCCAATCGAGCAGAGATGCTCAAGCAAATTGTTAAAACCAGATTGCTTGTTTTACTGCTGATTCTGGGAGTAGTTTTACAGCAGTGTGACTGGTTTTTCGATTTACCATATTCAACTGCCAAAAGAACTGTTGTTGGATTGTTGATTGGGGTTTGTAGCTCTGCATTATTACTGCGTCATCGATTCAAAGTTTCGGTGTTGAGCTCAATTGGGTCGTTCGCTTACGCAATTTACCTGTTCCAAGGGTTTGGGACAACAATTGGGCGTCGACTAGCAGAATATTTGCCTATAGACTCAGCACATCTGTATTTCCCCTTTGTTATTGTAATTGCAGTAATATTCGGGATTGTGGTCGAATTGGTAGTAGTCAGGGTCAAATTGCTGAGAACTGTTTTACTTGGGTTGAAATAAATCAATGTTGGCATAAAATGTGCGTTATGATACTATTGTAGGGTGAAGGCGGTGCATTTTGCGCTTTGTCACTTGTTATTTGTTGTGTTGCTACTTCAAATTGCAACATAATTGTAGTGACTCCAGCTTGGAGGGCGTTAGTTTTGGTAAATAAATCTGAAATAATCCTGATAATTACAATTGTATTGTTATCATCGAGCGCCGTTCTGTCTGCCCCGATTATATCTGATCTGTCAGGTGTTATTGATAATGGTGAAAGTATCGTAATTATTGGTTCAGATTTTGGAATAAAAGAAAATCCTGCTCCGTTAAGATACGATGATTTCGCAGGCGGAACTATTGGAGATTCTGTTCAAGGCTGGTCGCATTCAACAAGTCATAGCCGACCTCCAGTTTATAGTGACGATATGATTCGTACTGATGATAATGCTGTAAAATGTTTGTTTGATGATGGTCAGTATTTAAGTTCTTTTGGAGTGCGAAGCGATGATGCACTACCAAAAGTTTATATTGATGCCTGGTATGCTTACAGTCCCGCTCCCAACGCCTCAAGAAATCATAAAATATCCCGTTTGTATTCAGGCGGTACCAGCGGATATCCAAACTTGTATTTCAGTCATGAATGTAATCCCAGCAGCAGTGGCCGTGTTGGTCAGGATGGGGTTGGACATGGAAACTATATTGATTGGAACGGATATGGTTGGGAAGAGGCAGATTTAACATGGTTGCATATCCAGGGTTATTTTGAAGAATCAATTATTGATACAGATAACGGGCTTGCCCAATTGCAGATTAATCATCAGATGATTACAGACGAACAATCATGGCGTACAAAAACCTCTTCAAATCCAGAGTCATGGCATAGTGTCTGGTTTGGTAATTACCTGGGACATGG
>JAAESD010000321.1 GCA_024229695.1 bacterium | reverse complement strand
TGTTCTTGCAGATCCTCTCTCAGTAATAATGGCAAACGTAGTAGGATGGATTTCTTTCCTTATCATGTGTTACAGTACCGGTTACATGAAAGGCGACAAAGATATCACAAGATTCTGGTTCTGGATGATGTTTTTCATCGGTTCTATGCAACTCATCATATTATCTGATAATCTGTTACAGGTCTTCTTTGGATGGGAAGGCGTAGGTTTAGCGTCGTATGCTCTGATCAGCTTTTGGTATCGTGATAAGAAAAAAGATCATGTTGGACAAGAAGGTCGCTCCGTACTTGGTGTAATGGAATACTTTTCACCAACACATGCCGGAATGAAGGCTTTCATCATGACCAAAGTCGGAGATGTAATGATGCTTTCAGGAATGTTGTTACTGTTTATGTTTGCTGGAACCTTTGGATTCAGAGAGTTAGTTGGTGATACTGCCTGGGCAGTTGAAATGTCTGCTCAAGGATTACTAGTTCCTGCATTTGTTTTACTATTTGGTGGTGCGATGGGTAAATCTGCACAATTCCCACTTAACGAATGGCTCTTAGAGGCAATGACTGGTCCTACCGCTGTATCTGCATTAATCCATGCAGCAACAATGGTCAAGGCTGGTGTATTTTTGGTTGCAAGAATTGGACCAATTGTATTTG
>JAAESD010000320.1 GCA_024229695.1 bacterium | reverse complement strand
GTAAGACTTGGGTAGCCGCAATGGGACGAGGCAGTACGAATAACACCATTACGGCTACGTTTAACTTTGGCCAAGACAGTTCATTCGCCGGAGCAAAAACAGCACAAGGAAATGGCGGAGTAGGTGAGGACTTTTTCTATACACCGCCCGCAGGATTCAAAGCATTAAATACTAACAACCTTGATGACCCTGCTATCGAAGATCCTACAGATCATTTTAATACTGTGTTGTATACAGGTAATAATACTAATGCACACGCAATTACTGGTGTTGGGTTCCAACCAGACTTTACATGGCTAAAACATAGAGATAACGGAACAGCATATAGTCATCAACTTTATGATGTAAATCGTGGGGCAACTAATTACTTAACATCTAATACCACCGCCGCAGAAAATGATGGCGGTAGTTCATTTACAAATGGATTGCAATCTTTTAATAGTGATGGATTTACTATAGGTCAAACTCTGACAATAAATGCTAGTGGGGTTAAACACGTTGCCTGGAACTGGAAAGCAGGAGGTTCACCTTCATCTAACTCTGACGGTTCTATTACTACCTCAGTAAGTGCAAATACTACGGCTGGTTTTTCAATCGTTACTTATAGTGGAAGTTCCGCTGATCCAAAAAACATGGGTCATGGTCTGAGTCAAGCGCCGGAACTAATTATAACAAAACAACGCACGAATAGTTTTGCCTGGAAGGTTGGGTCTGACGAGATGACTAACTGGCAATACATTATGGAGCTTGATGGGGGTGGTGCTGAATCCCATGCTGCGGGAGTTTATAACGGACAGGCACCAACATCATCGGTTTGGTATGCTTCCACCGAAGGTGGTACTGGTGCGCCAAGTTGTACTTATGTGGCATACTGCTTCCATTCTGTAGAAGGCTACAGTAAGATAGGGCAGTACACGGGCAACGGGAACGCAGATGGAACTTTTATTTACACAGGCTTCAGGCCCGCCTATGTAATGACTAAAGATATTAGTGGTACAGGCAACTGGACAATAATTGATAACAAAAGAAATACAAGTAATGTCGCAAGTCCAGGTAGATTGTATGCAGATTTAACCAATACTGAAAGTCCTGGTGCTACTTTTGATCTTGTATCTAACGGATTCAAATGTAGAGAAAACGGCGGTCCTAATGTAAGCGGTGTAAGATTCTTATATCTGGCCTTTGCCGAATCACCATTCAAGACGGCGAACGCCAGATAAAAACATATAAATAGTAAAGAGAAATACAAATGACTAGAACAACTATACGCACAGAAGATATAACTGCCAGTCAAGTTAGTGGTAGCGATATTGCTGACCCACTGAATCTTGAAGATGGAGTTCTTCAACGTCCAGAAGTAAAGGACTATGCAGAGACAGTAAACGCTATCGGCGGTACTGGTGGTGGTACACAAGATATTGACATAAGTGCTGGTAACGTAGTTTCTGCAACTGTAGATACTTCTGCAAATACCTTTACATTTTCAAACCCACCTGCAACAGGCAAGTGTGGATCATTTACTCTTATTTTAACTAACGGTGGATCACAGACTGTCAACTGGCCTGGAAGTGTAGATTGGGCGGGTGGTACAGCACCAACTCTAACAACTGCTGGAGTTGATGTGCTAACATTCACCACTGTTGACGCCGGCACCCGATGGTATGGTTTTCTCGCTGGTGCGGATATGAAGTAATGCCT
>JAAESD010000319.1 GCA_024229695.1 bacterium | reverse complement strand
GTAAGTTAGTTGGAATATTGACCAATCGCGACTTAGCAGGTTATTCAGCCAATGAAGACTTGCTTGTATCAGAGTTGATGACTACAGAATTAGTTACAGCTGCTGTAGATGTAGATCTACACACTGCAAAAAAAGTTTTGAGAAAACACAAGATTGAAAAGCTTCCAATAGTGGATGCAAATGGGATTCTGAAAGGCTTGATTACCTTAACAGATATTCTGAAACGTGAAAAAAACCCAGATGCCTGTATTGATGAAAAAGGACAGCTTGTTGTTGGAGCTGCTGTAGGTGCAAATGATGAAGCATTAGAGCGTGCGGATGCACTGGTATCTGCAGGTGTGGATTTGATTGTTGTTGACACGGCACATGGGCATCATATAAATGTACTCAATACAGTAAAAGCGATTCGTGCGAAATACCCTGATCTGGGTATTGTTGGCGGAAACGTGGCTAACCCTGATGCAGTAACTGACCTAGCAAAAGCTGGTGCAAATGTCGTAAAAGTTGGAATTGGACCTGGTTCAATTTGTACAACTCGAGTTGTAGCTG
>JAAESD010000318.1 GCA_024229695.1 bacterium | reverse complement strand
CGGTCTTTCCAACGCTCAGTTGTGGCAACTGTAAAATTGGTCACAGCAGTATTTGTCTGGGTGTAGCGGGTTTCAGGATCTTTTCCTAAATTTCCAATAATCATCACTTTGTTCAAGTTCAAAATCATACTTTTCTCCTTGCATTATAACGACGGCCAAGCCGCCAGTCTCCACGAATTGCCGAAGCTCAGGAGACAACAAATAAGGACGCTCTATTAATTTTGGGCGCATCCCTATACAAAAAAAAGCTCCACACCGGGAGCTTATACCGGTTTCTACCGGGAAATAGATGGGGTGGATGATGGGACTTGAACCCACGACCACCTGGACCACAACCAGGGGCTCTGCCGACTGAGCTACATCCACCACCTATTTAATTTTATGGCACGCCTGACAGGACTTGAACCTGTGACCACCGTATTAGAAATCCGGTGCTCTATCCAGCTGAGCTACAGGCGCACAACTTTATATCGGTTACGAAACGAAATAATGTGCCACTTAAGCTACAGTGTCAAGAGACTGTGAGGTGGTCGGGGCGACAGGATTCGAACCTGTGGCCCTCTGCTCCCAAAGCAGATGCGCTGCCGGACTGCGCCACGCCCCGACTTGATTCCATCCAGCTGTCAGCAACTTAGTTGTTCCAGCTTCGGTTAAATCTGGTTAGCAAATAATGCGCCATACCTAACCGGAAGAGAATCAATACACTCTACATTCCCAATTGTCAATGTCTGGTGACATTTTTTTCAATAAAAATCCTTGAGGTTGACACACAACCTTCTCATGGCCCGTCCTCTATGACTTATTTCGTTCTTTTGGGCACTACTCATCTCAGCCATTGTTCGATCAAAACCGTACGGTCTGAACAGAGGATCATAGCCAAAACCAGCGTTTCCGCGCGGTTTTTCGGCAATTTCTCCAAGTACTCTGCCAAATGCAGACATCTCCAGCCAGTGCATCTGATTCACAGCTCTGCCTGGTGCATCGGCAGGAAGCCCGGAAGGACATACATGAGTTGGCTCAGTTATATCATAAGGTCCTTTAGCAAGCCAAATTCTTGGGTCAGGGAGACGCATTGCTGCAGGGTCTTCCCCTGCCGGGCGCTCTCCTGAGAGTAGCGGAGCACAAAGCTCATCGAAAATCTTCTGCAACCGATCAGCATCCACGCCAGGAGTTACAACACATTCCCTGTTGATTGCATGAAACTGTTCCCACTGTTTTTTTCTACTCTGAAAACCTTCCCAGAAGTCATTTTCCCTTTCCGGGAACCTGAACTCAACTGAGCGAGCAAACATGTTATGTAACCATCGGGAATTGGCTGGAATTGTTTTTTTTGTTCCAGGTGTTGGGTCTACCAGAACTGCACTGGTTACAAAATGTGCTTGTCGCATTCCTGCTGGGACATCGTGCATCATTTCAGCCAGCAAATCACAGTTGCTTGTGTAGGTTGCATCGTCACCGGAAAAGCGAGCAGCAAAAATGTCTGGCATTCCACCCAGCCCCTGAACACAGAGAGCAGTGTCATCGGCAATAGCAATTTCGCCACAGTAGGCGGCAGTTATAATTGCTTTGCGAGTAGCGTTGCCAATAGCTGTGGTGCCATCTTCTATAACATCGGGTAAACCAGGATAGTCCTTTGCCGATCTGATTTCAAAAGGAAGATCCGCAACAAGTTCTTCCAGCTCACGAACCTTATCTTCGTTTCTGCTTGCAAGAACAATTACCCTGCGACTCATATTTCAAGAACCTGTTTTTGCAGGCCGATCAGCTTATCGATTGCCTCACCAGCAAGATCCAACATGCTGTTCAATTCTTCTCTGGAGTATGGCTCGCGCTCGGCAGTTCCCTGGACTTCCAGCAGCCCTGCATTACTATCCATTACCACATTCATATCGGTACCGGCACGAGAGTCTTCCTTATAGTCAAGATCGACAATAACTTCGCCATCGACAACACCCAGACTCACTGCACCAACCATACTGTTCATTGGGTGACGTTTGAGATTCAGCCTGGAAAGAGCGTCATAAAGAGCAACCGATGCACCGTTGATAGCTGCACAGCGAGTGCCACCGTCGGCACTGATAACATCGCAATCTATAGTCACAGTTATCTCACCAAGAGCACCCAGATCTGTAATTGAACGCATTGAGCGGCCAATCAATCGCTGGATTTCCATTGTCCTGCCACCCTGGCCACTGCCGGCAGCTTCTCTGCGCATTCTTTCAGAAGTAGATCGAGGTAACATGCCATACTCAGCAGTCACCCAGCCACTGCCAGTGCCACGCATCCAGCCTGGAACGCCGTGTGCGATCGAGGCAGTGCAAATTACTTTTGTCTCGCCCATTTCCACCAGCACTGAACCTTCAGCTTGAGGCAGGAAATCTCTAGTCATTTTAACTGGACGCAATTGTACGGCCGAACGGCCACCTGATCTTTCGCTCACGCTTTTTCCTTTCGGGGAATGGACAAGATGCCCTCCCTCTCCAATTCATTCAAATTAACTGTCTCAACCGCATCAATTGGTTTGCCTAAAAACCGGGCGCCAACTTCACGGAATTTCCACGGAATATCACTCAGACAAAATGAAATTTCCCCATTGCCTGACTCTTTTTTATTTCCAAGTTCCGATGCCGCTGCTTCTGCCAACGCTTCAGCAGAGTCAACAAGCTTAACGTCATAGCCCATAAAATTGGCGATAGTTTCTTTCAATAGTGGATAGTGAGTGCAACCAAGAATCAGAGTATCGACATTATTTTTTAACGATTGCAAATAATCCGCAGTTACAAGATCCGTAACGTTGCCACTGGTCATTCCCTCTTCAACAAGCGGTACAAATAGTGGGCATTCCTTGGCAATTACTCTGTCTTTTCCAACCTCAGCAATTAACAATTCCTGATATCGATTACTACTAACAGTTCCTCGAGTTGCAATCACGCCAATATTACCACCGACAGTTTTTTCAAGAGCTGCCTGGACACCTGGTTTGATTACTCCAAGCACTGGGACATCAAGCTGTTCCTGTAGATAATCGATTGCAAATGCGCTTGCCGTGTTGCAGGCAACCACAATCATTTTCACACCACGAGATCGTAGGAAAAGAGCATCCTGCAAAGCAAATTCACGCACTGTACGTGCGCCTTTTGTGCCATAGGGAACTCGGGCAGTATCGCCAAAATAGAGCAAATCCTCAGCAGGCAATCTACGATGAAGTTCACGCAGAACAGTCAGCCCACCCATACCGGAATCGAATACTCCAATTGGTCCCATCTAACGCCACTCCTGCAAATTAAACGTACGATCAAGTTCTATATGACCAGCCAGAGTTTCGCATTGAGCCTTATCAACAAGAATCAAACAGGTGTCAATTTTCGGAAAGTTCCTGGCAATAGTAGTCATAATAACATTGATAGTTGCGTGCTCTGCCGCAGTTCCGCCAGGATGTGCAGAGACCAACTCACTGCTGAAATCTATCACTGCACTTTTTTTATTCGGGTCATAGAAAGCTGCCATAACTTTTGTCCCAACCGGTATGGCAGTTATAAGATTTTCATCATCGGGTGCAGCAGCAAGTGCATTCAATGTTGCAATCAAATCAGACTCTATCTCACCTGTGGTTGGTATCACAATCAACTGTTCAGAAATTGTTCCAAAGTCATTGATGTATGCCAACGATACAGTTCTGCTGCCAAATACTTCTGGTTGGCTTTCGTTTTTTATTGGAAGCACAATTTCGGGATTTGCCAGGGTAGATAAGAACCAGACAACTCCGCTACCAATTGCAGCAAGAACAACAACAATTGCAACAACTATCCACCAGAATGAAGCACCGCTTTTCAAGTTTCTCATGGCGTTACCTCCTCAATTTTCTGGTGTTTGTCTCTGAAAATAATTACAGCATCAACAATACCATCTGCAAGTTGTGACAGGTATCTTTTGCTGGACAACTTCTTTTCCTCTTTGCTATTGGAAAGAAATCCTGTTTCCACAAGAACTGCTGGCATATTTGCACCTCGCAGGACTTTAAAACTCTCTCTTTTTACACCTCTGCTGGTTGCGCCTGTTTCGTTAATCAGTGTTTGCTGCATGATTTCCGCCAGGTCACTACTGTGAGTAAGATGTAATTCCTGAACTCGCTCCCACCTTACAAAACCACCGGCACCGGGCGGAGTTGTCAATTCAGGCTGGAAGAACCATGTCTCAATCCCATGAGGTCTATCATTGAACCAGCCGTTGCAATGCAACGAAATCATCATATCGCCGCCACCGAGATTGGCACGCTCACTTCTGACATCCAGATCAATCAAAATATCGGAGTCGCGAGTCAAAACAACTTCAAAACCTGCCGACCTGAACTTACGCGACAAGATTTCAGCCAGATCCAGGTTGATGATTTTTTCCTGAGTACCGCGTGTCCCTATTTTGCCAGTATCAAGCCCACCATGACCTGCATCGATAACAATAGTTTTAATTGTAAGTGACTCTGATCCATCGATTGCAGCTACGGGCTTTGCCATGTTGACATATCCTCTGGCACGAGGCGCAGGGAGATCGATTTTACGAGTCTCTTCGAGCTGCAGGACGATACTCCTGCCCTTTTGCTCGCTGAAAGTTCTGAAGCTGTTAACCGTTCTGTTAAGTTTGAAAGTCACCAGTGCATATTCTTCAAGTTGCACAACAGAGATATTACTCAGCAGTCCACTTTCTTTTTCCAGTTTTACGATACTGGTATCAACCAAGGCACCATACAACTTCAGCCGTACAGTTGAACTGGTCGGTGTATCTGTTCGCCACATTATTTTTTTACTGCAATGCAGTTTCGCAAAGGTAACTCTGTTTCCACTTTCAACAGTCAAACTGCGTACATTATAAAGTGCTGTACCATACTCAAGTCTGCCTCTTGCCCTGTCCCATTGAACTGATTGACCTGTTAGTGCTGGAAAAATCGATGTGACTGCTTCCATTGGCAACCAAAGATCACCTTCGTGCAGATATACTGGCGCACGAAGCATTACGCCTTTGCCATCGACATTTATGAATCTGTTGTCAGCTAGAAAAACCACTTTGTGACCGTTGACTTTTACTGTCAACCTGCGTAGTTCGGGTTCCCAGAATCTCGATGCCAGAAGCATGCTGGCTACATCGTGGGATTTAAGGAAGAGTTCTTGAGAATCGGTCATGAGTTCAAGCCCAAAGACATTGTTATCAGGACGATTGCCTGTGTGACTTATCACAACACTTCTCAATTGGGCTTCTGAGTTAATTACCGGCTGCGCAAACCTGTCGTCAGCAATAGACGATGTAGCAACTAGCAGTAATAATAAGAGAATTCGTTTCATCAACCTCTTCCCAGCTCCCTCTGGATACGACGTTTTACATCTTTTTCAGCTTTTGCATGGCGTTTGTCGTGCATTTTCTTACCTCGACCAAGCCCCATCTCAACTTTTACCAATCCATGTTTAAAATACAGTTTCAACGGTACAAGTGTCAGCCCTTTTTCTTCGAGCTTCGGCTTTAATTTTCGCAATTCCCTTTTCGTAATCAATAATTTCCGACGACGAAACGGATCATGATTTTCACGAGTTGCAGGCTCATATGGACCGATGTGCAATTTGGCAAGCCACAATTCACCTTCATGAAGGTCTCCATATGCATCACCAAGATTGCATCGACCTTCACGCAAAGCCTTCACTTCAGTGCCCATCAAAACAATACCGGCCTCCCATTTATCGAGTATCTCATACTCATGGAAAGCTTTCCTGTTTTTCGAGATTATTTTGATGCCTGCGTCACCGCTGGACTTCGCCATTCTACACTCCAAATTACAATTGATTCCGTAACAGGTAGGAAATTAGCATTTATGCCGAGAATACACAACCAGGTTGACACATCAATTTAGAATAGCTAGTTTTGGTCGGCGCGAAGCAATAGGTTGAATTTAGACCTGACGCTTCCGCAAAGTGTGTGCCCGGGTGGCGGAATTGGTAGACGCGCTACGTTCAGGTCGTAGTGGGGTTTATCCCCGTGGGAGTTCGAGTCTCCCCTCGGGCACCATACTTCTCTAGTTGATATACCCCAAAGACTTCAACTGCTTCTTAATTTCATCGTCTACTTCTGTCTGCTCTATAATAGTGTCAGATCTTGCAGGTAAGAACGATGCATAACTGTTCACTCTATTTTCAAGTAAATAGTCAACAAACTTCTTCCCATCGCCAGTAAGCCCGTCACTGAGAATCGCACCTGTCATTGCTTCCGATACAGGCAACCCCAGAAGTGCAAGCAGTGTTGGAGCAGTATCGAGCATTTCCATCTGTTCAAATTTATGCCCAGGCTTATACAGTGGACTTCTGGTTGCAAAAATCCCTTGAGGTCGATGTTCCTGCACTCCGTACTGCCATCCCCGTTTTCTATGTCGTGGACCATGAAAACCATGGTCGCTCATAATAGCAACTTGCTGATCTTCAGGGAACAGAGCCAGAACTTCACCAAGTAATTCATCTACAAACTTGTAGTAGCCAGGAATAATGTCCCCCAGAACTGCAATATCCAGCTCACTGTATTCATGAGGAGCAATCTCAGTATTCCAGTAAGTCCAGAACTTGTGACTTACAACATCAAGTCCACGAAAATACACAACGTTGAGATCGAATTGCTGATCAGCTACAAGCTGTTTCAAAGTGGCAAGGTAAGTCAGATCACAGGCATAAATAATCCGCAACTCATCCAGTTTCAGTGCATACTCTTCTTCATGACCTGAAAGAGCATCCAGATCAATAAATCTGCTCAGCTCTTCATTCGAAATCGATTCCCAGTCAACAATCGAATCACTTAAATCAATACTGTCAGGCTGAACTATGGTGCCTTCCCTTGAGCCTTTTCTTGTAAACGACATATGATCGCTAACCATAACTCCATCAATAGGTTGCGCAGGCCATGTCACCCACCAACCAATCACACAACTGCTACGACCACTTCCGCCAACTATGTCCCACAATGCGGGTGCGCTCCAGTCGCTACTGCTTGCAAGCTCATCGTTCTTTTTGAGAAATCCACCTATGCCATGGTCGCGTGGATGCAATCCTGTTGCAATGCTGGCCCAAATACGTGGCGACTTTTCCATCGGTACAAAGCTCATCAATGTGCCTGAGCTACCGCTATCAAGAAATGATTTGAAGTTAGGCATTTCGCCTGCAGATATCAGAGGATCGATAGCCAGCCAGTCGGCAGAATCAAAACCGATAACAACAAGTTTTTTATCAGCCGGGTGATCAGGGATACCACCACAACCGATAATAAACAGTAAAGCAATCAGGGCTATGTGCTTCATAAGTTCCTCTAGTCTACCAGTTCGCCTCTGGCTCTTTCATGTGTAACAATCAGGTCAATCATTTCATCGTGGAAGTGACCATTTGTGCCGATCAGATCAGTTGACCCTGGGATATATGGTTTCCCAAGATGATCGGAAATTCTGCCGCCAGCTTCCTGAACCAGCAGTATCCCCGGAGCAACATCGTGAATTGCTTGCGGCTTACCACGTCCTGCAACAATACCATCATAACGACCATCAGCAAGATACGCCATCTCAAGAGCAATAGTTCCGAATCGACGCATCTTCATGGATTCCATTACCAGAGCCTGGAGCAAGTTGGCGTTCTGTACAAATCGACCACCTTTTTGCAACTGAAGACTGAGAATTGCATCGCCAAGAGTAGCTCTCTTGCTCACATGAATAGTTTTACCATTCAAGCGTGCGCCACCACCTTTTATAGCAGTGAAACATTCTTCGTGCAGCGGTTGATAAACCATTGTGGCAAGAATTTCATCGCCCTCCATCAATGCAATCGAGCTGCAAAAGTTTGGCAGACCAAGAGCAAAATTCAAAGTGCCATCAACAGGATCAAGATACCAGGTTCTGCCAGATGTACCTTCTGTAAGACCAAATTCTTCACCAGCAACGGCATCGTCAGGATATGCTGCTTTGATTTTATCCGTAATCATTCTCTCGACAGCTCTATCTGCCTCAGTAATAGCTTCTTTTGCAAATTTAAATTCCAGTTCACCAGTTTTGCGGAACAATGAACGGATTTTATCTCCGATTTCATCTTTCCAACTGATCATTTCCATTTCAATAGCCTGGTATTGATTACTCATTCCTGCTCCTTGCTCGATTTGTTAAGTTTATGTACAGGTTAATGTTTTCGACTCCGAAACCATCTCCTTGAGTGACAACAAAGCATTTATACTGTAAATTATCAGTTCCAGTGCAACTATCGGCAACATATTTCGTTTCACTTGAGGGTCTGGTTTTTTCTTCAAGTTTTTGAAAGACCGTTATTCATGAGTGCTAACAAATCGTCCAAACTAATTTTTTCCTCAGGGTTATCCTGGACGATGCATTTGTTTGCCGCCTTGCTGACAATAATACTCTGTCTGAGTATCTCTATAGATGCTGGTCGTGTTCACCCATACGATGGCACAAACTGGATTCCAGGTAAAGCAGAACCAACAATTACCGATGCCCCTCTGGTTATCGGCAACCGTGACCGGGCGCTACAAAATGGTGACCGCATTCTTGGTATCGGTAACCAACTTGTAACTTCAACCCAGAATGCTGCTGAAATCCTGTCCAGTCAGCAACCTAATTCAACAGTTTCCTATCTGGTACAACGCGGTGAAAGAGTTTTGGAGATCCCTGTCCACTTATCTGCTTTCCGCACTGCGGGACGCTACTTTGGTTTCTTCATTTTCCTGTCATGTGTTTATTTGCTCACTGGGGCAATAGTATACAGGCGAGGCCACAGAGCTCAGTCAGTACGGCTGTTTTTCAGAATGAGCTTGCTTTTCGCTATCTTCTTTCTGACAAACCTGAACGGACCGTCCTATTTCTGGGGAGATTTTGTAACCAGAAACGCAGGTGTATTCTCACGATTTATGTTACCTGCAATTTTCCTGCACTTCTTTCTTGTTTTCCCTGAAAAGAAATTTGCTCTGACAAAAAGACCGCTGATTGAGCCAATGCTATACATTCTGCCAACACTTTTTTACATCCAGTTTTCAATAACACAATTCACTGGTGACCAGCCGGACGGCATTTACGCAGGCAGATGGTTTATTATGGGTAGTTATTTCACTGCCGGAACAATTGCTCTGCTGCATAGTTACTTGAATATTAAAGACCCATTACAAAGACAACGATTACGGATTCTGACATTTGGCACATTGATTGGAGTTTTTCCCTTCCTTGCTCTGACTGCCTTACCGGGAATCAGTCGCAATGAAACGTTGAACTTCATGGGCACTGCTCCAATGCTTTTATTACCGATGAGTTTTGGATACTCGATCGCCCGTTATAAAGTAATGAACATTGAGCATCTGCTACGCCGAAGCCTGACCTATACTATAACAACAGGCATTGTAATTGCGACATATCTGGCAGCTACACTCGGTTCCGGTACACTTTTTCTTCACCTGTTGAACATAAGCAATCGCACTGCTCAGGCGGGAATTACTTTACTGATTGCAGCTATACTCTGGCCTTTACGCTCAAAGCTGCAAAAAGAAATCGACAAAGGATTCTTCCGCAGCCGTGGAAATCTGGCTACTGCCTTGAGTGAGTTGAGCCGTGAGATTCCTGAGTTTTTGCAACGCGAACAAATGGTTGAATATATCAGCAATCGTTTATGCACTTTGCTCGGTATCCCGGGAATTGCAACTTATGTTCCGAACAGTCAATGGGAATTACTACACCAGTTAAACCTGCAAAACCCTGAAAAACTATCCCTGCCGGCAATAACAAATCGTTTATCTGAATTCTCTGAACCGTTTTGGGTAGAACAAAAAACTGCTGAAAATCTTAGTAAAATTGAGACCCAGGAACAGCAGGAATTTTCATTGCGAATGGAGGAAAGAGAGCTACTGGCTAAGGCGAATATCGCTCTGTTGGTTCCAATGAATGCAGGTAAAAAACTGGTTGGAATGTTGGCAATTCCACATAGATCCGATGCTGACAGATATAGTCTCCAGGACATTGAGCTCTTATCCTCAATTGCCAGACAAATGGCGCTTCAGTTTGAAAACTCCAGACTGATTGAAGAAGAACTGAACAAACAAAAACTGGAAGCTCAACTCTCTCTTGCCAGAGATATCCAGAGTAGATTGCTCCCTTCAACAATCCCAGAAATCGATGGCCACTCAATAGCGGCTTGCAATATCAGTAGTGCTGAAGTAAGTGGAGATTATTATGATCTCATTCAACGAGACAATGGTACCCTGGTATTAGTCATAAGTGATGTCAGTGGTAAAGGTATGCCGGCAAGCCTGCTGGCATCCAGTCTCCAGGCAAGTCTCCGTGCTCACTGCCAGAGCAGCGATTCCCCATCGGTTATTTTGGATAGAGTCAACAAGTACCTCTACCAAAGTACTGACTCCACCCTTTTTGCAACTCTGTTTCTTGCAATACTCGACCCTGAGAATCAGACAATCAGCTACTGCTCCGGAGGTCACAATCCCCCTGTTCTACAACGGGCAAATGGTGTAATGGAGCTGCTTGAAGCCGGTGGATTACCATTAGGCGCATTTGATTTCAGTGATTACAGCGAAGCAACAGTACCATTCACTCAGGGTGACTCTCTGTTGATGTATACTGATGGCTTAACTGAAACTTTTGATGCCGATGACAATGACTTTGGCGAGGATCGACTTTTGGACTTCCTAAAAGAAAATCAACAACTATCTGCAGAACAGATGCTGTCTGGATTGAGAACTGCAGTACAGAATTTTTCAGGCAAAGAACAAGCAGATGACGATGTTACAATAGTCGTGCTGCAAGCAGCTTCTGAAGCTGTAATGGAAGGTAGATAATGAAAAACATCGCGATGTTACTAACTGTTGTGCTGCTGATGGTTGCACTTGTATTTATTTTACAATCACCTGAAGAAAAGCCGTATTCAACAAACAGCAAGATTGCTCTTGAGTTATATAACCAAGGTGTTGATGCGTCTTATCTTATGAAAGACGATGAAGCAATTTCATTTATGCTAAAAGCCGTTTCTGAAGATCCGGGATTTGCAATAGCTCAAGCACGACTTGCAGCTATGTACTATAGGAAAAGAGATGAAGATTCAGCAAAACAACATACTGCAGCCGCAGAATCGTTACTTGCTTTTGTTGACTCTGAACTTGAACGGGACAAAATCAAGTTGGTTCTTGCTCAATTCCAGCAACTTAAGGCATCCCAAGTCGATTCCTTGCTCGATCGTATTGTTGAGCAGGACCCTGATGACTTACAAGTAATGATTACTAAAGCTCGAGTATTGGCTAACCGCAGAGACCCTGGTGCTACTGACATATACAAATCGATTCTTGAAAAAAACTCAAACTTTGCACCTGCATATAACATGCTTGGCTACTTTGCTGCTCACACTGGTAATTATCAGGAAGCTGAAGATTATTTCCGACACTACAGTTATCTTGTTCCAGATATTGCCAATTCACATGATTCTCTTGGTGAACTTTTGACCTGGACAGGTAGGTATCAAGAAGCTGAAGAAGAATATCTGAAAGCTTTGGATATCCAACCGGATTTTGTGCATTCACTTGTTGGCATTGCGACACTTCAAATCAAACAAGGACGAGTAAAGGCAGCAAGAAAACTACTAAACGAACTTAGAATTGGTGATACTTCCAATCGTTATCAAGCAGAAATTAATGGACTTGAGGTACAATGCTGCCTGGTTAATGATATGGAAGAAGAAAGGCTACAAGCCATCAGGCGGATGATAGATTCTCTCCACTCAGACATAGAAAAATTTCCATGGGAAGCAATATACTATGCATTACAAGGCGATAGTGTAAAATCGGATTTATGGCTAAACAAGTTTAAAGACGAAATTGCAGGTACGGGATATGGCAAATTCGATTTCGTTAAAAGTGGTATTGCCAATTTGATACACCAACGCGACGCAATACTCAGTGAGTATATAAATGACTACCCTAGTGCTGTAAAACATTGGAAACTTTCAGTTGAAGCTTCATCTGAAAATGCACCTCATGAGAAATGGTTTCAGCAATGGAAACTTGGGGAAGCATACTTAAATAACAATCAACCGGGCGAAGCAGCTGTTCAAGCAATACAAATATTGCAAACCAATCCTAGTCTATATCAAGCATGGCTTTTGCTGGCAGATGCATCTATTGAAATTGGCGATCTCCCCGCTGCCAGAGCAGCACTCAACTCAGCTTCACCACTTATTGAAGTAATTGATAACGATTTACCTGCTCGCAGCAAAGCAATTGAACTTACAAAAAAAGCTGCGCTCCAGTAGGAGCGCAGCCTGATTGAACCTTCAGAACCTGAATTAAACCTCGTTAAAGAAGTAAGGTTGCAGGCACTGAACAATCTTTTCGTATGTGTCAGGGTACAAAGCCCAGATAGCAGCTGATACAGAGCTCAACAAACTATTTCCATCCTGTGGAGTGAAACAGAAACCGGTAATCTCAGTACCATCTTCCGAAACATGAATTCCATCATAAGGAATTACTGTCTGGTTCAAGATACGACCATAGAATCCGTGATCACGTCCAAATGAGAAGATTGAGTTTGCAGTGTGACGATGAGTCATAGCAACTCTGTCATTCTCTTTACACCTTGTCAGCAATTCCTCTTGAGTGACCGGCTTTTTAACCTTCAAGTGGAATTGCAAAGTATGCATGAAATTGGTGTTCAGCTTCAGTGCTGAAGAGAACAGTTTCAAGTCATAACCCAGTGTACCAAAGAGATGCCATGCATCACGAGCATGATGAGTTCCAAACTTCAAGTCTTTATGTGTTCCAACTTCAGGACTAGGCAGGAAATTATCATCCTGGCTAACATCGTTTGAACGACGTATACAGACGAATCGACCTTCTACAAGATTGTCTGGACCTTCATCACCAATTCCTAGAGTCTCAAGAATTAAAGACAAGTTGTGGGTGTTACAACTAACAACTTGTAAATACTTGTCTTCATCCCTGTTCAAAATAGAATCATTGACACCGCGAGCATACTGTTTACCAAAACCAAATTCACTACCTTGGGCGATAAAGAGTTCAGTGTTATGCTCATACTTTGAGTACACATCTTCCTTCATTTTGTTACCCATTGGCGTACAGTCAATAACTACGCTTGCAGACTCCAAGGCCTCCTCAGTACTCATTGTCGCGTTGATACCAATCTCTTTGAACTTGTCAATCCTGTCTGCGTGCGCAGCCATTTTTGCGCCACGACGAATCATATTCTTCACTTTACTGCGGTCAGTCATCAATGGAGAATGCTTGTGGAAAATAACATCATCAATGCCAAGTTGGTCTTTGTAGTGACTGAATAATCCAGTCAATGGCTCACCAATTGTGCCAGTACCAACAATAAGAATGTTCTTGGGGTTACTCATGATTCCTCCGTTAGAGGTGCATTATTGAAATTTGCGGAAGCCCGCACTTAATAATTTACAACTGAATTATAATACCTATTACAAGATTTTTCTAACCAATTATTCGTGTGGCATTTGCTCAACTACGCTGGCAAAAAACTTATGTGCTGAATAGTGCGACAGGTTACTTACCCTACTTGTATAAATACAGGCTACATCCCTGATTTGGCCACCAAATCGACTGGGAACACGCCCCTCACGAAATATCGAACCCCAGTAGGGATTATAAATAGACGCAATCCGCTTTCTCAGAATAGCTCTGCGGGATAAACTGGATTCAATCTGTTGCTGTATTTCAACTGTATCTTCGCCAATTTCAAGCAAATGATCTTTTTCCAGTGATAATTCTTCAATCATTGCCTGGGTCTCCTCCAAAGCCCTGATTGACCTGGATACCGGCTCCGCGTCAAGTACCTCTGTTTCAACTTCTGGCACAATCATAGCTGTGCGCCAACCGGCACTTTTCTTACTCCGCAGTATGTCCCCATATGTATGATCGCCAAAATAGAGAATTTGGTCACCCAGGGAACCAATTTTTGACTCCAGAAAAAATGCATCCCCACCACTAAAGCAGTTACATTTGCTGCCACTGATTTTTGTGCCTTTTCCACTCTGAAGAAAAAATCCCGGTTTTTGAGCTGAGCAGATTACTAAATCAAAATATTCTTCCCAGTTTTTGGCTTTGCTGCTGAGAATGAAATCCATGACAGCGCAGGTATAGGAATAATCAGAGTTAGTCAATAAAAACAGCTTTTTGCCTGCATTTCTGAACTTGTCCAAAGTTTTGGACAAAAGATCATCGCGTTTGAAATACTTTGGAATTTCAGCTACAATTTTTCTCTTTAACGAACCATCCCTGTGAATTGTATCAATTGAGTTTCTGATATCGTCAAACAAAACCCTGAAACTTACTTTGAGCAGTTTAGGTTGATTATCTTTTAATGTTACCAGCTCAGTGTAGAGAGATCCTTCAGGCAAATCGAATAGAGTATCAACAACACGATACCGTTTGGGGCTGAGTCTTATTCTCCCGCGCTTGTAATACTTGCGACGTTCTTCCCTGCTGAGAAGCTTTCCACCATGCCTCACTCGGGCAACATAACCATGTGTATCGACCTTGATAATATTTCCATGTCTTTTATCAATAATCAGGCCTCGTGCAACAGCTTTGCGGTCATAACTGATGCTCCTGATCTCTTCAGGATAGCCTTTAACAGTGATTAAATTATCAATTGCCATCTCAAAACAAAGCTGTTCAAAAGTAGCAGAATTATAGAGAGCAAGCGTGTGATCCATATCAAAACCGACAGCATCAATAGTCGCCATCCGTAAATTTCGATTGGTCCATACTCTCTGGTGTACAGGCAGCGTCTTTGGCTGCAGATTTATTATTGAATTCATATCAGTATCATTAAACAGTATTACGAAGGTTGCAACTGATTAACTGCATAATTTTCATAATATTCAGGGAAAAGCTGCTTGGCTTTTGTTTGCCAGGTTGCTGCATTATCGACAAAATTCAACTCTTCAAGGACTTTACTACCTCTACACCACGCCTCAGGAGTCATTTCGTTGATATTCACTGCTCTCATATAACAGCTTAAAGCACGCCTCGAATTGCCATCATGCTCTTCACAGATCCCCAGACCTACAAGTGCATCTGTGTAGCTGTTGTCAACTGCCAGGCATCGACAAAAATGAGCATTTGCTTCATCATATTGTTCCTGATTCATAGCCAGCCTGCCGAGCCACATGCTTGCATAAAGGTCACGCCATCTCTGACCGTCTCGAATATTGTTATAATCAGATTCCCTCATGCAATTGCGGAAATCTATTCGTGCGCTATCAGAGAGGCTGATTTTAATGTCCGCTGGCAACATTTCCGGATTCGATTCCAGAACCGATACAACAGAGATACCTCGCCATAAGCGAATCAGTAAATTGCCAGGCAACATTCCCAGTCCGCTTGTAACAACTTCCATTGCAGCCGGATAATTATTCAACGCCAGATGCCCAGCGACCAGTTTTACAATCAGGTCATCAAGCCAATCAAGTGTTGGATATGCTTCAGGTGGCAATTCCTTGACCAGATTCCACGATTGAGAAAAACTTTCGACTGCTTTATTCAACCCAGAAACAGGTAAAGCAGAAGTTCCGTCTATCTGAATGTTCTTGCATCCATGTTGATAAGGAAAATATGCCGCTTCCGGGAATAGGTGCATTGCAGACTGAAGTAACTTGCCGTTCTGTTTTGCAAAATATGTATCCTGATGTTCTGCAACTCGATTAATCGTCAATGGTGATTCTACGATTTTCAATCCGCGTGTCTCTGCCCAGCCAGACAATTCAACTTCAATTTTTTCATAAACAGGATATCGATATTTAACGAAAGGATGGTTGCGAAACAGGTTCACCTGCCATCTGCTTGAATCGATATCTTGAAGTTTGATTTTATATCCTGCAATACCGTCAGTAGAAATCAACTTGTTCAATTCAACTGGTCTTATCGGCGAAAGTGTATCACCAGGGTCAAGCATCAGGATCCAGTCTGAAGTTGCTCGAGCCAAAGCTGCATTGCGAAGCATGGAAAAATCATCCTGCCATTTTGCACTACAAACCAGTGCCCCATATCCTTGAGCAATGAGCACAGTTTTATCAATCGAGCCAACATCAACAACAACAATTTCATCAACAACCGCCAGAGCTGATTTGATTGTGGCATCTATTATTTTCTCGTTATCACGAGCAATCATGCAGAGAGTTACAGTTTTGCGCTTCATCAAATAGGGCCGTTCTTTTCTGATTCTTGGTTTGTCACTGTTCACAGGTCATATTATCGGCTACTGTTGCGAAAAGTTTAGTGTTGAATACTCAGAGAATTGGACCCGATTATGACTCAGCCTACAGGCAGTAACAGGCTTACCCTGGGACAGGCCCGCGCCCTGGAACGAATGCCAGTCTTTGCCCTGCTGGACAACATTCGAAGTGCCTGGAATATAGGGGCTATGTTCAGAACTGCCGACGCTTCTGCCTTAAGTGGGATTTACCTTAGCGGAATGTGTGCAACTCCCCCGCGACCAGATATCGAGAAAACTGCCCTTGGAGCTACTGAAATGGTTCCCTGGAGCTATTCTAAAGATCCTGTGGAAATTATTAATAGTTTGAAAGATGAAGGAATCGCTATTGTAGCATTGGAACAGGTTGAGGGTGCAAAGCAATATGTCGATTTTGAATATCCGTTTCCCTGCTGCTTTGTAGTTGGTAATGAAGTTAATGGTGTGTCTGCGGAAGTTGCCAAACAAGCCGATTACGCTGTGGAAATTCCGATGAGTGGGGCCAAACAATCGTTAAATGTTGCAGTTAGTTTTGGTGTAATGGCTTTTGAAATCAGACGTCAATGGAATGCACGCCAACGACGACTAATCACTCCGGAATAATTAACTCCCAACTTGTAAAACTCATCAAGCACACGGTTAATCAGGCTGGCTTTTTCTGCCAGAGGCAAGAAAGAGCTCTTGAATCCATCAAGTAATATTTTAGCAATTTGATCAGTAGTAAGGTTGTAGTGTTCAACAGCCAACGCCAGTTCGTTGGTCATGGTTGTACCTGATACCAGTCTGTTATCTGTATTGAGTGTGACCCGCAAGCCTTCTTCCAGGAACTTCTTGATTGGATGGCTGGCGTAATCCAGAATTGCACCAGTTTGCAGATTACTTGCCAGGCAAACTTCGACAGCAATCCGCCTGTCATTTACCCATTGCAATAAATCCATATCTTCTGAAAGGTGTGTTCCGTGGCCGATTCTGTTAGCGCCACAATAGTGAACTGCCTGGTGAATAGATTCTGCTCCAAATGCTTCTCCAGCGTGAACAGTTACAGGCATATTGGCATTAAGAACTTTATAAAACGCCTGGATATGATCCTTGGCAGGGAAATCTTTCTCTGCTCCTGCTAAATCAAATGCAACGACACCTCTATTTTTCCATCGAACAGCAAGGTCAGCAAGCTCAAGAGATGATTCAACAGAGATATGTCGAATTCCACAAACTATCTGGCCAGTAAAAATTCCATACTGCCTTTTGGCTCTATCCAGTCCTTTTTGCACAGCTTCAACAATTTCATCCAACTTGAGGCCATTTATTGTGTGGAGCATTGGAGAGTATCGAACTTCCATGTATCTGATGTTTTCATGATGCGCATCTTCAGCAAGCTCAAATGAAATCCGTTCAAGCTCTTCTTTTGTTTGCATCAACTGCAGAGTGATATCGAATACCTTTAAATAGTCTTCAAGACTTTCACATCGTTCATCCACTTGGCAGACAGCACGAACATCATCGTCAGTTTTGAAATTAAATGGGAGTTCATGTTTTGCGGCAAGTTCACGGACAGTAGATACTCTCAAAGAGCCATCAAGATGGACATGTAAGTCAGTTTTGGGTAAGGCGTACAATAAATCGTGGCTAGGTATTTCCGTCACTTTTACTCCATATACATTTAATCCTGACCGGAGCTACCGAAGCAGATCCAGTCAGGATGATAAATGTTGATGCAGGCGATGATCCAGTTCAGACTAGAAGCGACTCATTGTCTTCACCAGTTGCGTCGCACGCGTCACGAGTCAAGCCACGCGGACCACATCAACAATCATATATCAAGGCAATAGCCTCATACTG
Organism: bacterium; assembly: GCA_024229695.1. Taxonomy (GTDB): domain Bacteria; phylum Krumholzibacteriota; class Krumholzibacteriia; order LZORAL124-64-63; family LZORAL124-64-63; genus JABIBH01. Next base: position 8,131 of record JAAESD010000318.1, on the reverse strand, counting down.
TATCATACACTAAACAGCCGCATCAATCAAGTGTCTAACAATAAGTTTTTGGAGTATCGATATTGGACAACTTCACTTGAAAACTGTATATTCTCAAGTAATATAAAATAATTACTCTGGAAAGGAGCGCGTGAATGCGTCCAATGCACAGATTTTTGTCCTTAGTGACAGTTTTATCCCTGGTTCTGATTTGTAGTGGAGCTTTTTCTCTTGCCGTGGCAGAAGAAGATTCATTTGATAGCTTTGAAGATGAAACAGTTGAAGATGTAGCACCTGCTCACCACTCATCTTTATTTGCAGTATCTATCTTTGCTCAGCACTTGATACCTATACATATTTTAAAACAGGAATTGTACGATATCAATGACCTCACCGGTGGTGGGTTTGGCATAGGTGGCGAATTCAAGGTTCATCCTATGGAGAATCTTGCTCTTTCCTTTGGTACTATCCGCGGTGGTATGCCGATTATCGGTGACAAGCCTGATGATATGGCATTGATTAATGATGGGCTTCGCCTCAACGACACAGACCTGACTGCTGATGCGTTTATCCAGCTTGATGGTTTCTATCTTTCCTTGATTAATTACCTGGGTAACCGCATGATGCCTGGCTCAAAATTCAATCCTTACCTTAAAACCAATTTATTGTATATGGACTGGGCTCTGCTTGAAAACGGTCGTGGTTCAAACATTATGACCTATTCCGAAGATGAAATTGTTGGCAATGATTTTGGAGCTGCCTTTGGGATTGGGACTGAATATGACCTAACGTCAGATCTCAAACTGGACTGGAGTACAACCTGGACTTATGTCACAACAGGTGATGAAATCAAATGGGAAGGATTCCAACATGAAAATAACAGTTTCATGTGGACTAACACTCACTTCTGGAATATGAACCTGGGGCTTGTATACGGATTCTAGTTCTAGTTGATTTTATTAAAGACCGGGCGGCTTTGAACTGTCCGGTCTTTTTTATATCTTGCCTTTGAGATATTTTTGTCTCTTCTCTTCTTCGAACTTTTCAATTGCATATCTCAACATCGTTCTTGGCATATTTTTATAATGCTTTTTGAGAAACTTCTCTTCGGTTTTGATATCCCTATTACCGACCTCACGCAACATCCAGCCAACAGCTTTATGGATCAGATCTTCATCATCGTTAAGCAGGGTTTCAGAAATAAGCAGAGTATCCTTGAACTGACCGTTGCGTATAAATTTGAATGTTGCCAGGATAGAAATTCTTCTCTCCCACAGAGAATCGGATTCAGCAAGCTTGTACAAAATTGATCTATCTCTGTCCTGTAAATAATCGCCTACAATGTTAGGTGTAGAAGTATCAACCAGGTCCCAGTTGTTTATATACCTTGTGTTTGAAAGGTAGATTTTGAAAATCTTCTCCTGCTGCTCGGTTTTTTCATACTGGTAAATCAATGATAGCAGAGCAAACAGGCGAATTTCATGAAATTTGGATTTAAGGAGTCGCTTCAGAGTTGGTAGCGGTACAATCTTGAACTTTTTTACAGCCTGTCTGATAATTGGAACTCGTATTCCCATGAACAAGTCCCCTTCACCATATTCACCTTTGCCTGTTTTGAAAAACCGTTGTGAATGTTCAGCGATTTTTGGATTAGCTAAACTTTGTAAATGGTTGATTATTTGTTGATACATTTTTTCAGTTCCTCTACCCATATATCATAACCTGCGTTGGATAAGTGTATACCATCACCCACGTGTAGTTCTCTACGCAGGTTTCCTGAATTATCTGTCATCTGCTTACCTGCATCGAGAAAAATAATATTCTGTGATTGTGAAGCCATCTTTTCCAGAACCAGATTAATTTCAGCTATTCGATTGTTGTATTGCTCGACAGGTAAAATCGCACTGATGACTACCGACTTGTTTTCAGGTAACGTCTTGAGAATCAATTTGTAATTTTCAGCAATTTCTGCATTGTCTCTACGCTCAAAATCATTTATACCAATTGCCAACACAATACACTCTGCAAATTTCAGTGATTTGTATTCAGGAATTCTTTGAAGAACACCATAAGTAGTGTCTCCACCGATACCAAAATTTACTGCATTACTTGAGATCCTCGAAACATCCATATCTTGAGTGATACTGTCACCGATAAAAATTATTGCATCATTTTGAATACGCTGTTCAGCCCGATGGTGAACACGCAACATTGTCTGATAATGAAGGGATAACTCTTCAGACATAACACTCAACTTCCTCTGCACTGTATTAAAGACAAGGACTGCCAATAACAAGTGAATTAAAATTATATACACTCTTTTTTTCAATGAAGCTCGCCTTTACAGATGTGTCTTCGGTTTCTTAAATTCTCTGCCCCCATTGAGCTCAATACCGACAGAAAACATGATTCCGGATTTGAATGGGAATGTGGCTTCTTTATCCCCAAGTAACAAAACTGCTTTAGCTCCAAAAACAACAGAAATTCTGGCACCTAGGGGAACTATCATTTTCAAGTCAGGTGTTACATGCCAGGTAAAATCAGGCATATTACTGAAAGGTCCTTCGCCTTCAGTCTGATTTTCTTTGGAAATAGCTGAAAATCCGGTGCCCAGTCCTGCAATCAAGTCAGCACTTTTGAATTCAATCATTTTTCGCTGATAACAAAATCGTAGGTTATGAGCCTGATAAGACGAGCTATATGGGTTCTCCGTAATCGACTTCATTGTCACAGACTGTCTATGAAAAACCAGCCCCTTGCGACTTTTAATATTTTCCTGCTGCCAGTTATATGTAAAAATGCCAAATGACAGTGAAATGTTCTGGCTCTTTGAATAATTCAACTGGTTATCTGAATAGAATGTGTCATAAGTTGGAGTGTTCAGATCAAACTCGATATCCATTGCTTGAGGAAAAGCAGCACTGGCAATTAATAATATCAGTATTGTTACTGTCAGTTTCATCAATTTCCCTTTACTGAAAATACTTAACCCAAGTGGGATAACAGTACGGCAAAAGAAAAGACCGAGCAATAAAAGTTGCCCGGTCTTTTATCTATATCTCAGACGGTGAATCAAGTGCCAGCTGAGTAATCAGAATCGTAATCAATCTGTTCCTGAGTCAGCTCATCCATGTCAAGACCCATTGTCGACAACTTGATGCCAGCAATCATCTGATCCTGCTCGACAGGAATATCGTGAACACCAACCGAGAGGTCTTTGCCCTCTTCTGACAATCGAACCATTGAGAGGAACTGGTTGGCAAATGACATGTCCATAACTTCACTTGGATGACCTTCAGCTGCAGCAAGGTTGATTAATCTTCCTTGAGCAAGCAGATAGATTTTCCTGCCATCTCCCATTGTGTATTCTTGACAATTTGGTCTGATTTCACGTTTTGAAACAGCAAGTTCTTCAAGATCAGTGATATTGATTTCACAGTCATAGTGACCTGTGTTACAAACAATTGCACCATCACGCATAACTTCAAAATGCCTTTTTACAATGACATCTTTCATACCAGTGGCAGTTATGAAGATATCGCCAACTGCGGCTGCCTTGTCCATCGGCAGAACTTCGTGCCCTTCAAGAGTAGCTTTCAGAGCAGCAGTAGCTTTGACTTCTGTTGCGATAACGTTTGCACCAAGACCAGCTGCGCGCATCGCACAACCTTTTCCACAGTGACCGTAACCTGCAACAACAAAGTTTTTGCCTGCAATCAGTACTGATGTTGCACGGATTATTCCATCAAGGCTTGATTGGCCTGTGCCGTAGACATTGTCGAAATCCCATTTTGTTTCTGCATCATTGACTGCAATAACAGGATATTTCAACGCACCATCATCAGCCATTGCGCGAAGTCTGTGGATACCGGTTGTGGTCTCTTCAGTACCACCGATAATTCCATCGAACAGGTTCTGGTGTTTGTTATGAACGCGGAAAATAAGATCGGCACCGTCATCCAGAGTCAAGGTTGGCTTGAAGTCCAAAGTACGATCAATACACCAATAGAAATCCTCAGTATTCATACCGTGCCATGCGTAAATGGAAATACCCTGGTCAGCAAGAGCTGCAGCGATATCGTCCTGAGTTGAAAGAGGATTACAACCAGACCAGCTAATCTCAGCGCCAGCTGCTGCAAGAGTTCTGATAAGAACTGCAGTCTCTTTAGTTACATGCAGGCAACCAGCAATTTTCATCCCTTTTAACGATTGCAATTTTGCATGTTTTTCACGCAAAGCCATCATTACAGGCATGCGACTTTCAGCCCAGTCGATTTTCATTTTGCCAGCTTCAACAAGCGACATATCTGCAACTTTGTAGTTGGTTCCTTCAGCAGTTTTCAATCCAGAATCCTCCGGTTCAATAATTAATCAATTCGCAGCAATCACAATCATCAATTAAACGGTGACTGTCAAGCTTTGGAGCGAGTTTGCAGGTACCAGACCAGATCGGTCAGAGGGATAATTGGCATAGATTCACCCAGTGAATTCGACAGTTGGCCAATGCAGCCTGCGTTGGAAGTTATTGCCAGGTCGCTATTAGTGTCGGTCAGCATTTCTGCTTTGCGTTTGCCTGCCTGAATTGAAAGTTCTTTATGGAACAGAGTAAATGTTCCTCCACTTCCACAACAAACTTCTGGTTCGTGAGGGTCTATCGCTTGCACAAAATTATTGAGTAGTTGTTTCGGTTCATCAACGATCTTCTGTCCATGTAGTGAGTGACATGGATAATGCATTGCCACTTTTAGCTGAGTTTCCATCAGTTCGAGATTTAGTTTTGATAGCAGCAAAGCTGCATCGATTACTTTCTCCCCGGCATATTCTTTAAGTTCCCGTCCGCAACCAGCAGCTTCAACCACTATGTAATCACAATCTGTCTCCAGGTTTTGTTTATGTTGAGTTTCTGCCAGTTCGTGGTTATCCAAATGACTTGCCACTGCCCCACAACAATTCCACGTGCGTGGAAATTTTACTTCACATCCTGCTGATTCCAGAAGTTGAATCAACCTGTTTTGTGAGTTGGACAGCATTGCACTGTTCACACAACCGGGGAACAGCATGACTGATGGACCACCTGTTGAGACTGGGCCCCTCATGATAGTTTTTTGGCCAGACAACTCATCAAGTAAGGCAGTCAGTTCTGTATCGGACAAACTTCTGGGAGCAACTTTTGAAGCGTGACCAATTCCCGTGTCAGAAATTTTTGATAATGTACTGAGTACTGCAGGACTGGAAAGTGGTTTTGCCAGATGTGTTCGCCAGCCTGGTGTAGCTCTGCTTTTCCCCTGCTCAATCAAATCGTATGGAACGCCACTTGGACATGCCGATTCACATGCCAGACAACCGATGCAACTATCAAGAGCATCAAACTGGTCGCTGTCTGGTTCATTATTTTGCCAATGTTTCAGAAGTTGAAGCCTTCCTCTTGGAGAAAGAACTTCGTTTCCGGTTACCAGATATGTTGCGCAGTGAGACAGACACAATCCACACTGAACACAACTTTGTAGAAGTTTATCGAGTTTGGGGCTATTCATTTTTGCCCCCAAATATCTTGTTCAGCCCAACTGCAATATAATCAGCTGCTTCAGATTCTCCGGTTTCCCGAATTTCCGGATTCAACTTGAAAGTAACAGCTTTAATGTCAGCCATCCTGCTGCCAGACAAGAGCTTCACCAGGTTATAACCTGCCACATCTTTGGTAACTCGTGCACCAGAATGGAATAGTTTACCACCACTTTCAGCCCAGATTTCAAGCAAAACCAAACCGTTTTCAATTGCTTCAGCTACTGTTGACTCCGGATTAACTTTGTCAAAATCGATTGGCAAATCTTTCCATTTAACATCAACTGGAGTTGTGATTGCCTGGGCATCTTTGTGAAGAGTTACAGAATCAGGAACAGCCGAGCATTCTATTCCGCTACCTCTTTGGGGTAACGCCTTGCCTGGGTTGCAAAGATTATTTGGATCAAACAGTTCCTTGATCTGGTGCATGAACTCGACAGCAGTTTTATCGAGCTGCCACTCTGCCTGCTTCAATTTTTCTATACCGATACCATGCTCGCCGGTAACTGAACCACCAAGTGCAACTGCTGCTCTGATAATTTCATCGGCAGCAAGCTCAGCTTCTTCCTTGTTGTCGTTGTATAAAATACCGGGGTGCAGGTTGCCGTCACCTGCATGCATGACCGTTGCCACCTGGATATCGTATTTTTCGCCGACATCTTCAACTTTTCTAACAATCTCAGGTAGTTTTCCAGGAGGAACTGTGATGTCCATTGTCACATAGTGAGGAGCAATTCTGCCAACGCCTCCAAAAGCTCTGCGCCTACATTGCCATAACTCTTCACGCTGTTTTTTATCGGTTGTTGCTTTGACCGAAACAGCTCCACACTCAAGAAGAATCTGTTCTGCACGCTTAGCATCATTCTCAGCTGCATCACCAGCAAATTCTACAATCAGAGCACCGGCATGATCAGTTGGAATTCCAAATGCAAAAGCCTGCTCTACGACTTCGAGCATTTTTCTATCGACAAGTTCCAATGCGACAGGTCCAAGCGTTTGCAGTTTCATTACTGAGCCAGCTGCATCGACAAGACTGTCAAACATGGCAAGAAGCGTGGATTCAGAAGTCGGGTTTGGTTGTAGAGAAAGAGTTGCATCGGTAATAACACCAAGGGTCCCTTCACTTCCGTGAAGCAATCCAAGCAGACTCCTGTTGCTGGTATTATGAATATTTCCCGATGGGTCAACCCACTGCAAGGCAATAACATGGTCAACAGTCATTCCAACTTTCAGACAGTGTGGCCCGCCAGAATTTTCAGCAATATTACCACCGATAGCTGAAACAGAACTGCTCCCGGGGTCAGGAGCAAAATGCAGATTATGCTTCAGACAGTAGCGTGAGATATGACTGTTGATTGCACCTACACCACACTCGACAGTTCTTTTTTCAGGATTACAGGGGCCAATAGAATTAAGTCTGGAAGTTGCAATAACAACTGAATTTTCCTGTGGTAATGCGCCACCACTCAAGCCGGTGCCGCTACCACGAGCTACATACGCCACACCATATTCATTACACAGTTTTATAACCTGCGAAACCTGTTTTGCATTTTCAGGAAAGACAACAGCAAGCGGTTTGCCCAGCTGCAAGTGAGAAGCATCTTCAGAATATATCAGAGTTGTGGCAGAATCAGTATTACAGAAACCTGCGCTACCTATTGAGCGGAGTTTCTTAAGGAATCTATCCATGTACTGCATCGCCATGCACATCGTGTGTTGCTTCCATCAATGCTTCAGAAAGCGATGGATGCGGGTGAATAACTTTGCCCCAATCTACGGCTGTCATTTTTGCACCGAGTACGGTAACAACTTCAGCAATCATATCGGTGACATGTGGACCGACCATATGAGCGCCCAGGACGATATCTGTTTCAGCATCGGCAATAACTTTTACAAATCCTTGTGGTTTCCCCAGGATGCTCGCTTTACCGAGTGCTGAAAATGGGAACTTGCCAATCTTGAGTTTGTGGCCGCGGTTAATTGCTTCTTCTTCTGTGAGCCCTGTAGATGCAACTTCGGGACTGCTGTATGTGCACGATGGGATAGCGTCGTAGTTGACTGGAGTTGGGTTGTTGTTTGTAATAGCATCGACTGCAACAATTGCTTCTGCAGTTGCAACGTGTGCAAGTTGTGGCGTAGCAACAATATCACCGATTGCGTAAAGCCTTGGTTCCGCAGTTTGCATATGAGCATCGGTCTGAATAAATCCGTGCCTGTCTACAACAACATTGCAGTTTTCAAGGCCAAGATTTTCAGTTACCGGTTTCCTGCCAGTAGCAACTAGCATGCAATCTGCTTCAATAGTCTGTTCTTCTTTAGTGTCAACATTGACTAGAACTGCTGTTACCTTGTCACCTGTTTCTACCGATACTGCACGAGTTGCAGTGTGTACTTTTACTCGTTTGCGTTTGAGAGCTTGTTCAAGTTCTGCTGAAGCATCGTGGTCTTCAATTGGTAGAACTTTTGGCAACATTTCAACAAGGGTGACTTTTGTGCCGAAGGTTGCTAATAAATCTGCAAACTCCACTCCCACTGCACCGGCACCAAGAATAATTATAGACTCAGGAAGTTCGGGTATATTCAACAGATG
>JAAESD010000317.1 GCA_024229695.1 bacterium | reverse complement strand
GGTAATGTGGGTATAGGTTGTACCAGTCCAAGAAATGATGCAAACTTCAAAACTTTACAGATTGGAGACTCATCAGCGGCGGCATCGCAATTAGTTTTAGACGATAACGATTCTAATGGCCCTTGGAGAATTATAAGTAATCAATCTTTAATAATTAATGATGACACCGCAGAACGCATGCGTATCGACTCTAGCGGTAATCTTGCTTTGATGACAGATGGTGCAGAATTTAAACTGTATTACACAGAGCCTAGAAAATTCATCAGCAACAATGGTGCCTCTGTCACAATTAAGCAGATAGATAATGATCAAAGTGCAGCTTACATAGACTTTGCTGCGTGGGATGACAGCTCCTTAATGAGGTTGATGAATAGCGGTAATTTGCTGGTATCCAAATCTACAACAAGTGTCGCTACGGCAGGTGTTGTAATTTCTGACACACAGGGGGTTAGATCAACTGTTGACGGGAATGTACCAGCACTGCTGAATAGGTTGACTGACGACGGAAACTTGATTGATCTCCGCAAAGATGGCTCACCCGTAGGTAGTATTGGTACTCAAAATGGAACTGACTTCTTTATTACAGGCAGTGTGGCAGTTGCAACAGGACTTAGGTTTCAAACTAATGAAATTGTACCTGTCAATGGTTCTGCTGGAAATAGTGATGCTGCTATAGATATTGGAAAGTCTAACATACGCTTCAAAGACCTCTACCTCTCAGGCGGTGTTAACTTTGATGACAACCC
>JAAESD010000316.1 GCA_024229695.1 bacterium | reverse complement strand
TGAAGATAAGGAGCCAGTAAACGAAAAACTCGATGAATTGGAATCACTAATTGTATCTGATGGTACTCCTATTGACTTTGATGAATTAGATGAGGCAGCAATACAAACAAAGATGGCAGAGTTGGAACAAGCAATGCACGCTGTATCAACCAAATTGTATGAAGCTGCAGCGGCTGAAATGGCTGAGCAACAAGCGGCTTCAGAAGCAGGCGACGATGACGAAGGAGAAGGTGTAGTGGAAGCTGACTTTGAAGTCGTTGACTCAGATGACGATGAATCCTAATCGTTATTCTTGCGTTATCAATCGATGTAGTGCTCGGACTTGAATTCCTGTTGCACCATGCCCTACTAGGGCATTTGTTGCAGCAGCCCAAATCCCAGCAGTTCCTGCAATATCCAAATGCGCCCAAGGAATCTGTGACTTATTTCCATCAACATCAGTACGCTCTTGGACAAATTGTTTCAGGAATCCTGCTGCCTGACTAGCACCACCCCAGCGGCCTTTTCC
>JAAESD010000315.1 GCA_024229695.1 bacterium | reverse complement strand
TGCAGATTTCTCTTCAAGTATAGGATAACACCTCATACAACCACATGCTTATCTCTTGCCGAGTTATTGGTCGGTAGACGACTAAGATCTGCTTTGTCGTTGTTGAAACCTGATTCAGTTTCATCCATACGAGAGAAACAGTTTGAGTCATCAGGGATAAAGAAGACCCGTCATTTTGATATCGATCAACCAGTACTCATCAAGAATCATGGAATGGGAAGTGAATGGCCACCAGGTGTTGTTGCGTCTACTACTGGCAATGTCAACAATAAGATTCCAACTTCAGATGGTGTTTGCTGCACAGACACGTTGATCAAGTGATTTCTTGAAGTAGTGCTGTTGCTGAAAGAGAATCATTGCTTTAACTTGCTGAGGTAATTCATCAGAGAAATATTGTTACTCACAGAAAACCGTCTCTTTTACCTGCTGCGATCATTCCAGTCAATTTTCATTAAAAGGATCCTGCTTACGAGATAGAGGAAAGACCAATTGTGAACAACAATG